>WQTH01000010.1 GCA_009786415.1 Chitinispirillia bacterium
GATAAATCGTTCAGGTTGTTCAGCGTTGAGAATACGCCGGCCTTGGTGAACTTGGAAATCCCCGTCATAAAGAGAAATCGGATATTAGACTCATTCGCTTTTAACTGGATATAGTAATCCCTCATAACTTTACGGACATCCCCGGCCATAGGCGGCTGATTGTAGAAATCTAAAAAAGGCTTGTCATATTCGTCGACTATAACGACCGCTGGCTTGCCGTGTTTTTCGGCAGCTCCAATAATTATCTTTCTGAGCATATCTCCCGGTGCCATATTCTGATCCACGGCTATCCCGTGTTTGCCGGCGACCTCCATCGTTTGAATGGCCAGTGACTCTTTCACGCCGCCCACGCCGTCGGATGTGCGAACCATGCTCATGTCCAAATGAATAACGGGAAAGCTCTCCCATGCCCAATCAGTCTTGGAAATAGCCAGCCCCTCAAACAGCTCCCGCTTCCCGCTGAACAGCGCGTCGAGCGTCCAGCACGTAAGTGTCTTGCCGAAGCGGCGCGGGCGGGAGAGAAAAAATTGCTTTCTGGCCCCCGATACCAACTTGTGGATCATGGCCGTCTTATCGACATACAGGGCGTCTGCCCGGCGAATATGCTCAAACTCCTGCAAACCGGTCGGTAACTCTTTCACGTGGGAACCCTCCTCTTTCTGATTTACATAATATAATATATGCCGGAAACAAAAAGGAAGATTCTCCGCAAAAAACGCTTCTGCGCCCCTATCCTCCCAAAATACCGCTAAAAAACGCCTTTTACCCCGCAAATCTCCCGATCGGGCGGCAAAGAAGGTTCGGCACAAGCGCGGGTGAATTTAGACCGGTACTATCACTCTCTAACACAGCGAACAGATAAGCGGCAGGACTTGAGGGCCCAACCGTCCGGGGGGAATTGGTCATATAAAATTATTCTGGCATTTGCTTCGTATTCCTTGTCGGGCTCCTCGCCGTTCCAGAACTGGGCTTGAGAACCGGCATAGGCGAAGTTGATGGAATCACCGGCACCGCCAGGCAGGGCCGAAAAACCAAATTTGTCTGTTCCATTATTTTTTCCCATCCAACCGGTTTTGGATTTAAGTTTTTTGCCGGCAGTCGTCCAATTGCCTGCGACGGCATCATCCAAGTCCCACCAGTCAGCATTGACCGGCAAGCGCCACCCTGCCCCCATAGTAGAACAGGCAGCCTTTGCGGCATCCCAATTATATAATCTGCCGTACTTTATACAATTGGAATCGGCATTATCATAACACCAGCTGCTATCTGACGCATAGTTAAGGTTCTCCGCCATCCACGTGAGATTGCCTATTACGGTAGTACGGTAGGTCTGCCCATCCCTTGGGTCGGTAAAGCTACCGCCATTCCCGCCGCCGCATCCCCCAAAGAACGTCAAAATCGCAGCGGCTAAACATACTGTCAGTATCGTTATTATTGATTTTTGTGTTTGCATGATTTTATTGTGCCTTTTTTGATATTATGGTTTATGATATTGTTAATCTTGGCTGCTCCTACATTGCCGGCGCCTCGGATAGTGGTTTGATACATTCAAAATCCTTCCATGCGAAGGCGGTGCGATACGCGCTAATGCTGCTTTCCGGAACATAGAGACAGGCATTTACTTCTTTAAACGCGCCGCGATTTTCAATAACCGGCGGAACCGGATTTAAAGAGGTCATCGATTTCAGACCGGTACAGCCGAGAAAGGCATTGGTTCCGATTTTTGCCATGTTGTTTGATATAGTAATGGATGTCAGGCTCGTACAATAACTAAACGCTCCGGTACTGATTTCAACTACGCTATTAGGTATTGTAACGGATGTCAGGCCTGTACACTGATAAAATGCGCCAACATATATTTCGGTCACGCCATCCGGGATAGTGTATGCGCTGCCGTGCTTGCCTTCCGGATATCTTTCTAAGCGTGTCATATCTTTATTGAATAGTACGCCGCCGGCAGAGGTAAATTTCATATTGCTTTCGTCTGCAAATATATCCGTCAAGCCGGCGCAGTTATCAAACGGACTTAAGATAGATATCACATTGGCCGGTATTGTATATGTACTGCCCTTTCCACAGGGATATATCAGCAACTTGTCTCCTTTTTTATTAAACAACATACCATCTACGGAGCTGTAATTCCGATTGCCTTTATCTACATTTATCGATGTCAGACGTGGAGAATTATCAAGCGCGTTTAAATTGCTGCCGATGCTGCGCACGCTTTGAGGAATAGTCACGGAGATCAGGGATGTACTGTTGGCAAACGCAAACTTTTCGATTTCAATTAAGCTGTTCGGCAATGTCAGTGATGTCAAACCTGTACCCCAAAACGCGCCATAGCCTATAACAAGTACATCGCGCCCAAATGTTACTGATGTCAGGTTGTCGCAGAATAAAAACGCAAAGCTGCCGACATGAGTCACACCGTTACCTATGGTTACAGAGGTAATTGAAGCATAATCAATGCTGTCGCGGAGCCATGGTGGTCGTTTAGTGAAATGGTAATCCTTCATCGCACCAAATCCGAGGTTTGGTGGCATCGTATTGGAACGGTACTTTGCCGATCCTAATCCTCGAACGGTGACCGCCCCGTCCTGCGATCGCGTAACAATGGTCGAGCCGGATATCCACAACCCATTTTTGCATCCCCCGATAATCAGGAATACGGCGGCAAGGCATACCGCCACGGCAATCGCTATTGGCTGCCAAATTTTCATGATTTTACGGCTCCTTTCTCAGATACCTTTAATATAATACATCCCCGCTACAAAAAGAGAATTTCTACGCAAAGAGAGCGTTCCCGCGCCGCTGCCCCCTCCAAAATACCCCCAAAAGCGCCTTTCCACCCGCTAACTTCCACAATCGGGCGGCAAAAAAGGCCCGTAGGCGCACCATCCGGCCGCGCCCGGTTCCTTGATTTGAAATTATTGAAGCCACAATTAAATATTATGCCAGCGCCGTGGCGCGGCTGCACGACAGCCGTGATGCCGCACCGCGAATATTTAATTGTGGGTTCTATAATGGCAATATCATTAGTTGATTTACAGATTTGCGCATTTTCAACCGCCCATCATTTATATTATGGTTTTACCGTCAAGGAGGCCGCGTTGTCAGATTTAGCCGAATACGCCCGACGCCTGCACGAGAGCGAGCGGCGGGNATATCAGCGTACCGTCAATGCCTGCGGATACGAGTGCGCCCACGGGGAGCTTAGGGGCGTCCGTGCGGCGATTTTTGACGTCTATGGGACTATGGTCAACTACTGGCGGCCCGGATTTGAGTCGCGGGAGCTGCGGGAGGGGCTGCTTTTGGAGGCGTTTGGGGAGATTGCCTCGCGCTTTGGGATGGAGGACGTGCTGATGGGGATGAACCCCGGCGACTCCCCGGCCAAAACTTTGAGCGATTTCTATAATGGGCTGCTCGCGCTCAATCACCAGAAGTCCGTCAAAAAGGGGATTGAGTTCCCGGAGGTGCGTGTTGATGAGGTTTGGTCGGTTATTGTGCTGATGCTGAAGCGCAACGGGTATGACGCCGCCGCGCGCGCGCCGGGTGACGCGGGGGATTTCGCGCGGTATCTGGCGTATACATATAATTTCTTGAGCATGGGGCGGTCGCTTTATCCGGGAGTCGCGGACGCACTCAAGAGGCTCAAGGGGGATAATATAGTTTTGGGGATATTGTCCGACGCGCAGCTTTATACGCCGATTGATTTGACGCTGCTCTTAAGGGATCAGTCCGGCGGTACTGTTGATGACCACAACGAGCTGTTTGATGCCGATTTGACATTTTTATCATACGAGTACGGTTTTGTCAAGCCGGGCGAGGTACTGTTCCGCCGTCTGTTTGACGCGCTGTATGAGTACCGCATCACTCCTGACCAAACGGTTTTTGTCGGTAATGATTTATCTGTTGATATCAAACCCGCTGCGGCGCTTGGGATGCGTACGGCGCTTTTTTGCGGGGATGATGTTATGTTGTTTGGCGGTGATGCCGGTGTTGTCCCCGACATAGTTTTTCGCAGTTGGGGGGAGCTGGCAGATAAAATTAATTTTCACGGGGAGACAGGGGTAAATTGTCTGAACGGGGATTAACCGTGTAATCTGTAAAAATCAAAAGGAGTCGTATAATGAGAATTAGCGCCATTGCAGTATCAGCCCTGTTGTTATGCTGTATTAATGTTTTCGCTGACAGCGACCTGATCCTCCGGTTCGACCCGTCTGCACAGGACGCCTTGCCCGCCGCGATCCACAAGGTTGCTGACGACGCCTATCAGCTTAATGTACGCGGCCTTGACGCGCTTGAGCGCGGGGACTACAACGGCGCGCTTGAGCTTTTCGGGAAGGCGCTGGAGGCGTTTCCGCAGTACACCGACGCGCTCAACAACCGCGGCGTCGCGCTTTACAGGCGCGGTGATGCTGCCGGGGCGCAGCGGGTGTGGGAGGATGTTGTCAAGCGCGATCCGCAGTATCATGTCGGGTATTTCAATATAGGATTGATATATTTGCAAGGCAAGAAGCCGGATGATGCGATGCGGCAGTTTCAGGCCGCGCTAAGGCACAATCCCAACTTCACGGAGGCGCTCTTGCGCATAGGCGTCGTGCATATGCAGGCCAAGCGTACCAAGGCGGCGGTCGAGCAGTTCGCCAAAGCGTACAAGGGCGCGCCTGCGCACCGGGATGCCTGGGATTTCTATTCGTACGGGCTGCTGGTAACAGGTGATACCGCCGGAGCGATGGTGGTCCTTCAGAGCGTTGGCGATAACCCGCGCGCGCTGGCTCAGCTTGGGCGGATAGAGGCGGGGCGGAAGCGCTTCGCGCAGGCGGCGCAGTTTTTATCGCGGGCTGTAGAGCGCGGCGCGCCGGCTGCGGCGCTGCTTGACCTGGCGTCTGTGCAGATTGACGCCGGCAGCTGTAAGGATGCCCAGCTCACGCTCTCTAACTACTTTGCGAAGGAGAAAACACCGAGTGTAGACGCGTTTTTGCTGGCGGGGGCCGCAGCGCAGGAGTGCGATGGGCCGGCCAAAGCGCTTGAGCAGTATGATCGCGGGCTGAAGCGCTATCCGCGCGATCCGCTGCTGCTGCACAACATGGGGCAGGTTTACTTCGTGCAGAAAAATTACGCGAAGGCCGAGGAGGTGTGGGGCGGATTGAGCGAGTCGGCACAGACTCCGCAGACGTTTTACAGGAGGGCGGCGGCCGCGCGGTTCCGGGGAGATCTTGCCGCCGCGGAGCGTCATATCAGAAAAGCGATATCAATGGACGAGAATTCCGAGTACTGCGACTTTTTGGGTGTCATTCTCAATGCTAAAGGGGATAACAAGGCCGCGGAGGAGCAGTTCAGGAGGGCGCTCAGGCTTGATCCCAACAATGCCAGCGCCCAGCTGAACATGGCGGTAAAGAGCAGGAATACGGCAGATTTGGAGAAAGCGGCGGCGGACGCATCCGGGCGGTTATCATCATGCAAGGGGAAAGAGTGCGTTGAGGCGGCATTGCAGCTGTCAATCCTCTACTATCATCAAAAGAAAATCAATCAGGCCCTCTCTACCCTTGAGTCGGTAAGGGAGGCGGACAGGGATCTCCGCGTATTCCGCCATATCGCGATTTACAACAGGGAATTGCAGCAGAATGACAAGGCCGTCGCCGCGCTTGAGGCCGCCGTTAAGAGGTTTCCGGGNGATATGAGGGTGCAGTACGAGCTCGCCGAGAGTTATTTGACAGCAGGCAATCCATCCAAAGCAGCGCAGATATTTATCAGCCTGCAGCCTAAGTGGAAAGAGAATGTCTGGCGTTTGCACTATCAGCTCGGCTACGCTTATAAGGAGATGAACGATATGGCAAACGCGAAGGCGGCGTTTGAGCGCAGCATGGCCGCCAAAAAGGATAATCCCGCCGCGCGCGCGCTGCTCGCGTTTGTGCTAAACCGGATGGGGGAGACCGACAAGGCTGTTGGTCACTGGGAGCAGACGCTTAAGGAGGACGGGAGCAACGCGGCTATCCACATCAATTTGGGGTTATCGTACTTTGGCAGGGGTCAGTTCGACAAGGCGCTGGAGAGTTACCGCAAGGCCCTGTCCCTCGCTCCGTCGGACCGCGCGATCCACATCAACATCGGCAACGCCTATCAGGGTATGAACCGTATCCCTGAGGCGTTCGACGCGTTTACCAGAGGGCTTGAGTCCGACAAGCGGGATCTGGCTGCCTATAACATCTTCCTTCTGGCGAGAAAGCGTAATGATAATGACAGGGCGCGCCGGATGGCTGATTTGCTCAAAAAGGAGTTCCCGCTGTCCGCATACAATCAGCGCGTATCCGCCGAGATGGAGCTGGTAAAGGGGGACACGGCGAAGGCGCTCGCGGCTTACGAGGCTATTAAGGAAAAAGATACTGACGACTGGTACGCCCTCGCGCGCATCTATGCCGCACGCGGCAGGAAGGCGGAGACCGATGCGGCGCTGGCCAGGATGCCGGGCGACGGGCAGTGGGGGAGGCTTAAGAATGTTGTCAGGGCGGAGCTTGCGTTCACCACCCGCGACTTTGCCGGCGCATACAGGGCCTATCGCGCGGCAGCCGCAGAGAGCGGGCCCGATCAGGAGGTCAATGTCTACAACATGATCCTCGCGGCCTACAACGCCGGTATGCACTTTGAGGCTATAGACGCGAGTAAGGAGCACATTGGAAAGGTTCAGGGCCGCGCACGCGCCGAGGTTGTGGGCATTGCCGCCAACAGCGCTGTCGCCTCCCGGAACTGGGGCGAGGCTAAGAACTGGTTTGGGCAGCTGTCGTCGCTTGAGCCGGGGAATTCGGTGGCCCTGTACAATCTGGCCGTGGCCCACTACAATTTGGGGGATATAGAGTCAGCGTACAATCAGTACAAAAAGGCGCAGGGGTTAGACAGGAAGATTAAGAACAAGGATATTGAGGAGCGCTACGAGGAGTTCAAGCGCGGCGGCTCTTCGTCTGCCGCCCAGTCTGCCCCGCCGCCTGCGCCTGTGAGATCGGGGAGGGACAGTCTGGACATCTGGTATAACGAGGCCGTTGATCTGCAGAACGCTAAGAAAGAGGCTCAGGCGGAGGCGATATACAAGAAGATACTGGCGGTTGATCCGGCGTTCAGCCTCGCCTGGAACAACCTTGGGGCGATTTACGGCGCCCGCGGGGACCTTGAGGAGGCGGAGGCCGCCTACCTGAAAGCGCTGGAGAACCAGACCGCCCCGGAGACCTTCGCGAATCTGGCGAACATATACATCGCGCTGGAGGATTTCGCCAAAGCGGGGGATATATTGGCTAAGGGGCTGGCGGTTAATCCCAACAGCGCGCTGCTTAAGCGGATGGAGCAGCGTGTAAAGTCAAGAAAATAATTATGAATTTATTCTATTGACTTATGCATTTAATATATATTTACTTGTTGAAGACACGATTAAATATTGAGCCCGTACTTGCGGCACAGGCGCAATATTTAATCGCGGAGTCTATAATTAAGCCGTGTTCCCAAAACACCAACACAAAGGCAAAGGGCTTTTAAACATGTCGGTTAAGTCAATCAGCAAATCCGCGCCGTACCTGCTGCTATTAACGGCGTTTGTCCTCATCCTGTCATCCCCGGTCCGGGCCGATGCCGAGTTCGACCGGCTATTGAACGCTCAAAACTTCAAGGCGGCCCTTGATTATGCGGACTCCAAGCTCCCGACCGGCAGCCGTACGCCTGAGATTTGGGTGAAGGTTGGCCGTGCGAACGAGGCGCTCAACTTTATAGAGAAGGCGCTGGCCTGCTACATGGTCGCGTGGCGCACCAAGTCCGACGAGTACGACGCGCTCCTCGGCATAGCCCGTATCTACAACGCCATGGAGCAGCCCGATCAGGCGCTTCCCATGGCTGAGGCGGCGCTAAAGGTGAACTTTACTGCCGAGGCGAGCTGGGAGTTTGCCCGGGCCTGCATAGCGCTCAACCGGCCTGCCGACGCCAAGCAGGCGCTGGAGAAGGTCATCGCGTCGGACCGCAACAACGCCATCGCCAACCGGGAGTTGGGGAACATCTATTTTAATGACAGGGAGTTCGCCAAGGCGATACCGCTTATGCGCCGTTCGTATCAGGAGAAGTCTGACGGGATGGTGGCGTTCCGTTTGGGTCTGGCCTACCTTGAGACAAAAAAGCCCGACAGCGCGATTATTTATCTGAGGGTTGCCGCAGACCGCAACGCCAACGCCGCCGAGGCGCGCGGACTTATGGCGCGGGCGCTTGTAGAGGGCAAGAAATTCAAAGAGGCGGTGGAGCCGCTTGAGGCGCTCGTAAAGGCGCTGCCGAACAACCTTGAGTATTTGCGGCTGCTCGCCGCCTGCTACATCTCCGAGAACTCACGGGAGAAACTGGCCGATACCGACCGGCGGATCGCGTCGTTTGACCGTCAGGACACCGTGTCGCGCCTGCGCCTCGCCGCGTTTGCCGAGTCTAAGGACGATCCGGCCACGGCGGCTGCGATGCTGCGGGAGCTTACGGCGCTCAACCCAAAAAACCACGACCTGTTCAAGCGGCTCGCGGCGGCCGCAGACAAGCAAAAGCAGGGCGCTGCGGCGGTGGCGGCCATGCGCGAGTACGTGAAATTGCGTCCCAACGATGCCGAGGGGCACAAGCAGTTAGGAGATTACCTTTACAACGCTAAAGATTTGGATGGGGCGCTGGCCTCTTACCGTACGGCGCTTAAGCTCGACCCCAACATCAAGGGCTTTCACAAGCGTTACGCCGAGATCGTTATAGCCAAGGGGCAGACGCAGGAGGTCATCACCACGCTGAACGCCGTCATCAAGAACGGTGAGGCCGATATCAGCACGTATAATACGCTGGGCATGATCTACCACGGCCGCAAGCAGTACAAGGAGGCTATCAATATGTACCGCGCCGCGCTGAAGCTTGAGCCGTCCAACACCGACGCGCTGGTGGCGATGGGGCAGAGCCAGCGGGCATCGGGCGACCTCAACGGGGCGGTGATTACGCTTGAGCAGGCGGTAATGATGAACGCCGACGCCGTGCAGGAGTACAAGGACCTTGGTGAGATCTACGACCAGCAGAAAAAAGGCCCCGATGCGCTGCGTTCGTATATGCGCTATTTGGACAAGAACCCCACCGACCGGGTTGTGGCTGCCAATGTAGGCCGGCTGCTTTTTGCGGACAAAAAGTTTGCCGAGGCCGCGAAGTACATATCGCAGTCGCAGACTACCGATCCCGCGGCGCTGCTTATCTACGCCGAAGCGAGCCTGCAGTCCAACAACCTGCGCAACGCCATTGGCGCGCTTGAGGATTTGCGCAGCAGGAAGCCGCGCGTGGCCGGCATCGACCGGGTTCTCGCGCTTTTGGGCGAGGCCTATGAGAAAGACGGCAAGGCCGCTGAGGCCGCTAAAGCGTACGCGGAGTACGCGACCCTGCCGGGCGTGAAAGACGCCGACGCCGCGCACAAGGCCGCATTGTTGCAGGAGAAGGACAATCCTGCGGCGGCTATAAGGATTTATGAGAGCAATATTAAGGCGTTCCCAAGCGACCTGCGCAACGTTTTGCGCCTCGGAGTGCTTTACTCGCAGCGCAACGAACATGCCAAAGCGCTGCCGCTTCTGCAGCGCAGCACCTCGGCCGCCGACGCCAACCCGGATCTGTGGCTGCAGATTGCCCAGGTTTACAACGCCATGGGGCGCGACTCAAGCGAGCTGGCCGCCTACCAGCGCTACATACGCACCAACCCGCAGCACGTTGAGGCCAACAGGCGCATAGGCTCCATCCTCATGCGGCGGGGCGATTTCAACAACGCTATGGTGAATCTGGAGCTCGCCAACACAATGTCGCCGAACGACCCGACCGTTTTGGCGCTTCTGGCCCGCGGCTACGTGAACACCAACCGTAACAGCGAGGCGATAAACGTGCTCGCGCGGGCAAAGGCCGCAAAGCCCTCCGACACCGGCATCCGCTACCAGCTCTACGAGTTGTATATGCTTACGAATCAGCCCCAGAAGGCGCTTGAGGAGATAAAGGCGCTCTCCGATATGAATAAGGACGACGGGCGCTACCTGCTGGCTTACGGGCAGCTGCTCATATCGCAGAAGAAAACGGCTGAGGCTGAGGCCATAGTATCGCGGTTAATCTCACAGGACCCCATGAACACCGACGCCCTGATGCTGCGCGGCATCATCCTGCGCTCCCGCAGCAGCTTTCAGGAGGCGCTGGACGCCTACGAGGAGGCCATAAGCATACGTCCGGGATATGCCCCGGCGCTTTACGAGATAGCGGAGACGTACGTGCAGATGAAGCAGCCGCCCCGGGCCGAGATGTTCTACAGGCGCGCGCTGCGGGCCGACCCGAACCACGCGCTGGCGGAGCTTGGGCTCGCGAAGCTGTTCAAGGCGCGCCGGCAGATGGATCTGTACAGGCAGCACCTCCAAAACGCGCAGAGGCTGGCGCCGGTCAACGATCAGGTGATGGAGGAGGTCAGGGCCGCCGACGCGGGAAAATAATTTTTTTCTTGCATTTTGGTCTGCCATCACTTATATTTATGGCGGACGTGAATATTGACGCCCCCTTCGTCTAGTGGTTAGGACACAAGATTTTCATTCTTGCAGCAGGGGTTCGATTCCCCTAGGGGGTACCAACATAAAAGGGTTTCTTCGGACGAAGGAGCCCTTTTTCTGTATAACATTATAATGTATTGGCCCTTTACCCTTATGACGCCATCTATGCCGACAGTAAGTAACGACGATGTACTGAAATTTTGCCCGCGCTGCTCGAAACCCTCCTTTTTGATGGATGGGCGGAAGATCGTGTGTACTGAGTGCGGGTTCGGTCTGTACCTGAATACCGCTGCTGCGGTGGCCGGGCTGATTTTTGATGATGACGGGCGGTTGATGGTCATCAGGCGGAACAAAGACCCCCAAAAGGGGCTTTTGGACCTGCCCGGCGGGTTTGTGGATTATGATGAGGACGGGGAGGGGGCGCTGCGGCGGGAGGNATTTGAGGAACTGGGGGCCGAAGTCGAGGCCGTCGAGTATTTCAGGTCGATACCTAATACATATTTATATGGGGATGTTTTGTACCATACGCTGGATATTTTCTACGCCTGCCGCCTCAAAAATCAGCAAATACTTTGCCAGAACGATGAAATCATAGAGATTTTGTACCGGTTTCCGGGGGATATTTCGGAGGATGAGATCGCCTTTTCGTCGATGCGGAACCTGATTGGCGGATTGAGAACGCAGGGCGGGCGGGGATGATGATGGCCGTATTTGACTCTATTATGGCAAATCTCTTTGTATGGGCCGACCGCCCCCGGTCGCCTGGAACGCACGAAAAAATATCAACACTTAATGTACAAAAGGACAGAAATTGGGTATAGACAAACATAGCCCGGACCAGCAGATAACCGACTGGCAGGTATCTCTCCGCTATCTCAGGGAGGGCAATGAGCGCTACCGCGACGGGCGGACGACCATCATCCAGTCTACATCCGCCGCCGACCGGGACGTAATGAAATCCGGGCAGATACCATTTGCCACAATTATTACCTGCTCCGACTCCCGCGTGGCCCCGGAGGTCTATTTTGACCAGCGGCTCGGGGATATTTTCGTGATAAGGAATGCCGGCAATGTCGTAGGCGAGGTGGCGCTGGGCACGGTCGAATTCGCGGCGGAGGTGGTTAAGACCCCGCTTTTCGTGGTGGTGGGCCACAGCGACTGCCGTGCGGTTATGGGGGCGTACGGCGGGGTGAAGTACGAGGGGTATCTGGAGAAGGTGATGGAGCGCATCCGCCCCGCGCTTACGGGGTGCAGGTGCGTCGACGAGGCGATTCACGCCAATATCGGCTATGTCGTGAACCAGATAAAAAGCAACGAATTTGTCATGCGGGCGCGGGGTATGGTTGTGGGGGCGTATTACGATATTGAGACGGGGGCTGTGGCGTTTGGCGCCGCCGAATAATATTTTATCCCCGAAAACCGAAATTATTTGTGCCATGATATATATTAAGTGGTATAATAATGTATTTTATCAATATGAAGGAAAAAGTGCAATGCCATGGTTTAAACCCAAAGAACGTGAGCCTGCCGGCAAGAAGCCGCAGCAGCAGGACGAGATTTGGACCCGTTGCCAGTCCTGCTCCGCGCACGTCTTCAAGCAGGACTTCATCAATAACCTGAATGTTTGCCCCAAGTGCGGCTGGCATGGGAAGCTGACCGCCTACGAGCGCATAGGGATCACGCTCGACAGCGGTACGTTCAAGGAGATGTTTGAGACCGTGCGCCCCTGCGACCCGCTGCAGTTCGTTGACGGCAAGGGGCCCTATTCCGAGAAGGTGGAGCAGGCGCGCGCCAAAACCAAGCTCAACGAGTCGGTGGTTACGGGCACGGGTAAAATAAACGGGCTCGACGTTGTGGTGAGCGTTATGGACTTCCGGTTCCTCGGCGGCTCGCTGGGCTCCGGCACCGGCGAGAAGATACAGCAGGCCGCGGTGTATGCCGGCGACCAGCGTGTGCCCTACATCGTATTCTCCGCGTCCGGCGGGGCCCGCATGCACGAGGGGATCCTGTCGCTCATGCAGATGGCCAAGACCTGCGCGGGCGTGGCGCGGCTCAACGAGAAGAAAGTGCCGTTTATATCAGTACTCACCGATCCCACAACGGGCGGCGTATCGGCCTCCTACGCGATGGTCGGCGATGTCAACATTGCCGAGCCGGGCGCCCTTATAGGGTTTGCAGGGCGGCGCGTTATAGAGCAGACAATCAAGCAGAAACTGCCGGATGACTTCCAGACCGCCGAGTTCGTGCTGCAGCACGGCTTTTTGGACAGTATTGTCCACCGGAAAGATATGAAAGCCACGCTGCATACCATCCTCTCGTACCACAACAGCGGCAGGAAGGGGGGGCGTCATGGAACGCGAGCTTGAATTTGAGAAGCCGGTAACAGACATGGAGAAAGCGCTGGAGAAGCTGAAGCTCTCCGCCGACAAGAGCGATCCCCGCATAACCGCCCAGATTGCCGGGCTTGAGAAAACGTGCGAGGAGCGCAAGCGCGAGATTTACGACGGCCTGACGCCGTGGCAGACGGTGCAGGTGGCAAGGCATCCGCGCAGGCCGGTTCTGTATGATTATATAGGAATGCTGTTTACGGATTTTATAGAGCTGCACGGGGACAGGTGCTTTGGGGACGACCGGGCGCTTATTGGCGGGTTCGCCACGCTTGACGGGCAGAAACTGATGCTCATAGGGCACAGCAAGGGCAAAAACGTTGAGGAGAACGTGAGGCGCAACTTCGGTATGGCGAGGCCGGAGGGGTACAGGAAGGCCATGCGGTTAATGCGCCTTGCCGAGAAATTCAACGTACCGGTGCTGACGTTTATCGATACCGCCGGGGCGTATCCCGGCCTTGACGCCGAGCAGCGCGGGCAGGCCGAGGCAATCGCGCGCAATCTTACGGAGATGGCGACGCTTGAGGTGCCCATAGTCTCGGTAGTAACAGGTGAAGGCGGTAGCGGCGGCGCTTTGGGGATTGGCGTTGCGGATGTTGTGCTGATGCTCTCTAACGCGGTCTATTCGGTTATATCGCCGGAGGGGTGCGCGTCCATATTGTGGAGGGACGCTGCGTATTCGTCGCAGGCCGCCGAGAGTTTGAAGATCACTGCGAAATCGCTTTTGTCGCTGGGCGTGATTGATGAGATTATAAAGGAGCCTGCCGGCGGGGCGCACAGCAACCACGAGGCGGCGGCGCAGTCCATAAAGGCGGCGGTACTCAGGCACATCGACAGGTTGCTGGCGGTGCCGGCTGATAAATTAAAGGCGAAGCGTTTCGATAAATTCTCCGCGATGGGGAAATTTACGAAATAGATTGTAAGGACAGGGACGCATAAACAAAATATCGTTAATAAAGGGATATTGACAATGGGCAATACCGTAAGGATTAAGACCGAAGAGCTGCGGCACGAGATCCCGCTGCGCATTACCGACACGACGCTGCGTGACGCGCACCAGTCGCTTTGGGCCACGCGCCTGCGTACAGAGGACATACTCAACATCATAGATGTTGTTGACAATGTCGGGTACTACTCATTGGAAGCGTGGGGCGGGGCGACATTCGACGTCTGCCTGCGTTTTCTGCGCGAAGACCCGTGGGAGCGCCTGCGCCTCATCAAGTCGAGGGCGAAGAACACGCCCATACAGATGCTCCTGCGCGGCCAGAACCTTGTCGGGTACCGCAATTACGCCGATGACGTTGTTGACCGTTTCGTAGCGCTTGCCTGCAAGAACGGCGTGGACATCTTCCGCGTATTCGATGCGCTCAACGATACCCGTAACCTTGAGGCCGGCATAAAGGCCGTCAAAAAGCACGGCGGCCACGCGCAGGGCACGCTGGCGTACACCATATCGCCTGTACATACTGTGGATAAGTACGTCCAGTACGCCAAGGAGCAGGTGCAGCTGGGCATAGATTCGCTTTGCATTAAGGACATGGCCGGCATACTTTCCCCGATAAAGGCGGAGCGGCTTGTCAGCGCATTATATGACGAGTTTGGGGCGGACATCCCCATTCAGATACATTGCCACGCGACAAGCGGCATGGCGGTATCCGCTTACGTTGAGGGCGTGCGCGCGGGAGCGGGGGCTATAGACTGCGCGATCTCCTCTATGGCCGGCGCCGCGTCGCAGCCGCCTGTGGAGACCATGGTCGCGATCTTCTCCGAGACAAAGTACGCCGCCAGGCTTGATTTGGACGCGCTCTCGCAGGTTTCCAAATATTTTGCCGACCTCTCCGAGAAGCGCTGCGCCGCGCCGCAGTCGGCAATGGCGATAGACCCCGGCATCCTCGTCCATCAAATCCCCGGCGGCATGATCTCCAACTTCCGCTCGCAGTTGCAGATGCAGAAAGCGCTTGACAGGTTGCCCGAAGTGCTTGACGAGGTGAGCCGCGTTCGCGAGGATTTGGGGTACCCACCGCTCGTTACGCCGACAAGCCAGATTGTGGGCACGCAGGCGGTTATGAACATCCTTTCGGGCGAGCGGTACAAGATGGTTCCCAAGGAGGTTAAGGATTACGTAATGGGCCTCTACGGCAGGCCGCCCGCGCCGATTGACAAGAACATAATCAAAAAGATACTCGGCTCCGAAAAGCCTATAAACTNCCGCCCTGCCGATAAAATAGAGCAGATGCTGCCCAAGTCGACAGACGGCATAGACCCGGCGCTTATCGGCGGCGAGGAGGATATTCTCTCGTACGTCCTTTTGCCCGAACCGGCGCTTGAGTACTTCAAGTGGAAAGCTATGCCGCCCGACAAGCGCCCGGATATCCCCGCCGACCTCGAAATTAAGGCCGCCGTAAAGTCGGCAAAGGCGAAGAAGGAGGGGGACGACGCGGTTCATCAGGGTGCGGCGCAGGCGGTTCCGGCTGCCGGAGTACAGTCGCATCATTCAACCCCGCAGATCCCCATAGACGGGATAGCTGCGGAGCTGATACAGAAGATTGACGGCCTCGTGATCGACCAGATAATCTTCCGCAAGGGCAATTCAACGATTTCGGTGAGCCCTGCCGGTTCCGCTCTTATGCCCGCCGGGACTGCGCAGGCAAACGGCAATATCCCGCTGATGACGCATACGTCGCTGATGCCGCAAATACCGGCGCAGCCAACGCCGGCGTCCGCCCCCGCGCCGGCGCCCGAACCCGCTGCGGTTAAGGAGGAGTTCAGCAAGACGATTAAGGCGCCGCTGGTCGGCACATACTACTCCGCCCCCGGCCCCGGAAAATCCGCTTTCGTCAGGGAGGGCGACATAGTGGAGAAGGGCGCCAAGGTTTGCATCGTAGAGGCTATGAAACTGTTTAACGAGATATCGGCGCCGGTACGCTGCAAGATCGTAAAAATGCTGGTGACCGACGGTACGGCGGTGGACAAGGATCAGCCGCTTTTCGGGATTGAGGAGATTTGACAACACAAAAGGAAATATCACGGCGCCGTACCTTCGCAATCGTCTCGCACCCCGACGCCGGCAAAACCACGCTTACCGAGAAGCTCCTGCTCTACGGGGGCGCGCTCCACCTCGCCGGCTCCGTTACCGCGCGCAAAAAAGAGCGCGCGACCGTGTCGGACTGGATGGAGCTTGAGCGCAAGCGCGGCATATCCGTCAGTTCCACCGTCTTAAATTTCGATTACGGCGGCTACCACGTAAACCTGCTCGACACGCCGGGGCACAACGATTTCTCGGAGGATACGTACAGGGTGCTGACCGCCGTCGACTCCGTCATCATGGTGATAGACGGCGGCAAGGGCATAGAGAACCAGACGCGCAAGCTGTTTGAGGTCTGCCGGCGCAGGAATACCCCCGTGTTCACGTTTGTCAACAAGATGGACCGCCCGGCGCTTGGCACACTTGAACTGTTGGACGAGATCGAGCGGGTGCTGAAGATCGGCGCGTACCCCATGAACCTGCCGCTGGGATCGGGGGGTGATTTTAGGGGGATATTGGACCGCAAGACCGGGCAGGCGCATTTTTACGAGCGTACGCCGGGCGGGACGTTCCGCGCGCCGGTGGCTACTCATGGGGGGTTGTCGGATCCCGTCGTCAAAGACGCGTTAAGCCCAACCGTATACGCCGCGCTTTGCGAGGAGATGGAGATGGTAGAGCACGCGGGGGTGTCTTTTTCTCCTGATGATGTTCTGGCAGGGAGGACGACGCCGGTTTTTTTCGGGTCCGCGGCGAATAATTTTGGGGTGCAGCTGTTGCTGGACGGATTTTTGGGGTATTCCCCGCCGCCGGTGGCAAGGGCCAATGCCGCCGGGGGGACAATACCGGTGACGGCCGCCCCTGCAGCCGATTCTGCTGATATTGACAATGCCAATACTGCCGACAATAATCTGATCGACCCCAATTTCGAGACGTTTTCCGGCTTTGTATTCAAGATACAGGCCAATATGGACCCCCGCCACCGCGACCGTATGGCCTTCGTCCGCATAGTTTCCGGCAAATTCACCCGCGGCATGACCGCCACGCTCGCCCGCACCGGCAAGGCCATCCGTTTAGCCAACTCCAGCAACGTCTTCGGCCGGGAGCGGACCACGGTGGATGAGGCGTACGCCGGCGACGTCATCGGGGTGATGGGGACCGACTCGTTCAGGATAGGGGACACGCTTAGCGGCGCCCCGGGCATAGTATACGACGAGATACCGAGCTTCCCCCCTGAGTGCTTCGCGTACATCCACAACCCAAGCCCCGCGAACTACAAACGGTTCAGGGAGGGGCTGACCCAGCTGGTGCAGGAGGGGCTCGTTAAACTCTACGATATCCCATCCGGCCACCAGAAAATCTCCCTGCTCGGCGCAGTGGGGCCGCTGCAGTTTGATTTGGTGCAATACAGGCTGGAGTCCGAATACAACGCCGCATCGCGCCTTGAGCAGACGGATTGGACTATAGTAAAACGCATCCAAACCAAAGACGGCGCGCCGGCGGACGAAAAGGGCCTGCACATCCCTATGGGGGCGAAAATGGCGCTTGACAAAGATGATTGCCAGGTGTTATTGTTCCCCGGCGACTGGCACATGAACTTCTTTATAGAGCACAATAAAGAGGTCACTCTGGCGGATTGATATGGTTACGGTCAACAATCCCACATTTTTTTTTCAAAAATCCCCCGCGCATCTATTATATTTATAATCTATACCATATACTCATAACCCATTAACGTAATGTAACGATGATACAGAGAACAGTCATAATCCTCGCCCTCGTCTGCTCTGCAGCGTTCGCCTCGCTCACCGTCGTAGAGAGCACTCCGTCCCGGCTTGTCCTCTCATGGGAGATGACCGGCTTCGAGGCATCCACGTTTCAGGACGAGGGGGGGGGTTGGTCGCGTGTCTCTTACGACGGCGGCTATGTGCCCACCGGCGGCTCCGGCGAGGCGATGATCCCCGGTTACGCCATACACGCCGGTATCCCTCCACAGGGCGCAGTCCGCGTTACGGTTACTCCGGAGGAGCTTTCTACGGTCCGCATAGATCGTCCGCTCGCCAAACGTCCCTACGATGCCGGTCCCGCTGAGCATATATTTTCGTCACGGTGGTCCAGCGATCCAAAGTACGGTATGTTTCGCGACTACCGCTCGGTCAGCGTAGTCCTGCGGCCGGTTTACGATGCCGGGCAGGGGCGGGTTCAGCTGCTTAAGCGGGCTCGGATCGTCATAGATTTCCCTGCATCCCCGCATACCGGCGTTACCTGGGCCCCGCGCGGCGGTTACGAGAGTACGGTCAGGTCGCTGCTTATCAACTTTAATACCGCTCAGGGGTGGCAGCTCTCACGCGGGCGTGCCCTTCGCAAGGCCGCTTCGGACCGGGAACCCTATCCGTTTGCTCACGATCAGCGCTTCGCCACCTTCCGCGTCGGCGATGGGTTCAGGTACGGCAACGAGGTTACTATCAATGAGAACGCGCTTATACGCATATCCGGCAAGCGAATCCGCGAGCTGTTTGGCGATGTACCCATGAACACCGTCTCTCTTTATGCCTCGCACAAGGGAGAGATGAACCTTGAGGTGCCGCTCTTTGGCGAGATCCCCGCCGGGATTTTTGAGATACCCGTAATGCGCTATGACCTCAACGGCAATGGCATGGTCGACGACGCCGACTACATAGTAGCGTACGTCAGCGCTGCGTCGGACTGGTCCTACAGCACTCTCGACCGGCACCATTTCTCGCTTAACCGCTACGATGATTACCGTACCTATAGGCTGACTGCGGGCGTTGGCGCGGGTATGGAAATGGCCATTTACGACCAGCCGGCGCCCGAGCCGATACTTGGCGTTAACGAGGTGTTTGAGGCCAACCTCTACTTCAGGGAGCCGACCTCCGTGTTCCATCTGCACAAGGATTACGGCGGCGGTGCGCACAGCGGCAGTACCGACTGGCCGTGGCGGCGGTTTACGCTTGACCGGCCGGATACCACTATACGGCTCGACCTGCCAGGAATTGATATGAGCCGCCCCGGACAGATATGGTTTTATCAGGCTGATAACGGTCTTTACACCCATGGCCATGTTTCGGTGGGTCCGGTTGGTTTTACCAGTCTGAGCGTACGGTTGGATCAGGTCTTGGATACTGCCGTTCCGTCCCGCGCCAGTTCCAGCAGCATTACCAGTTTTCAGATTGATAACTGGGGCGTTGAACCGAGGGAACTGCGCATTGGTTTTCGGAATACCGCGTTCAACTCGCGCTCATATTATGTACTCAACGCAATACAGCTGCGTTACAGGCGCTTTCTGCGTATTGATAATAACAGCGGCCTGCTTGACGTTTTTTCCTCCAACAGCCCCGAGCCAGCGCAGTACAGGCTTAACAAAACCGCCGCTGGTCTGGCGTATGTGCTGCGCGTACCGGTCTACGAGGGCGGTATGTCGCTGATAGACACTATACGGGGTTCGTCGCTCACCTGGAGCGACTATGGGAATCAGGGGACGCGGTTCAAGGTCGTGCTTGAGAAGGACATTGTCGACTACAGCGACTCGTTGCGTATTGTTTCCCGCCCGCATACCGGGAGCGCGGAGTATCAGGTCCGCGAATTGCGCAGCGCGTCGAACAGCACCGATTATCTGATGATTACGCACGAGGAGTTTTTGAGCGCCGCAGTAAAATTAGCGGAGCACAAGGTTAACATGGGGTTTGCCCGCCCCCGGGTAGTGCTGCTGAGCGATATACTTGAGCAGTTCGGCGGCGGCAACACCGATCCTGCCGCAATCAGAAACTTTTTGCTATACGTTTACCGCAACTGGGATCGCGGCGATATTTTCTCGTATGTCGCCTTCTTTGGTTTGGGGCACTATGACTACAAGTATGTTACCACGCGCCAGACCAACTTCATGCCGGTGCCGTACTTAAACGGCAAGATCAATCAGGATTTTTATGTACACCTGGATGCGGGCAGTGTCCATCCCAACGCTCAGTACAACGCGTTTTACCTGATGGGGCGTTTTCCGGCCAAGAGCGGGGCAGAGGCGCATGAGATGGTGCAGAAGACTATAGAGACGGAGGATCCGCGCTTTGCGGAGTTTGACGCTTGGCGCAGCAGGGTACTCATGTCATACGACGATGACCAGCAGGGCCAGAATATGGACAATATCAGGAACCACATGAAGATATCCGAGGCGGCGTCCCGAACGGTAGAGCGGCTGCGGCCCGACATAGACCTGCGCAAGCTCCCCCTGCTTGAGTACGAGTGGGACGATCGCTACTACAAGCCCGGCGCAACGCGGACGTTCATAAACGAGATCAATAACGGTGTAGCGCTTGTCAACTGGGTAGGCCACGGCGCTTACGACATAATCGCCGACGAGAGGATGTTCAGGATGGAGGACGTTTCCGCGCTCTACAACAGAAGGCGCTATCCCGTCTTCTCCCTCCTCTCATGCTCAATAGGCAAGTTTGACATACCCAACGGTGATTGTATCTCCTCCATGCTCATCAGGCTGCCGAGCGCCGGCGCAGTGGCGGTGGTATCAAGCGCGCGCGAATCGTTGGCGGCCGACAACGAGACACTCGCCGACCCGTTTTTCACGGCGCTTTTTGACACGACTGCCGGCGCCAACACTACCATCAGCAGCGCGCTGGCGATTGCCAAGCAGAGATCCATTTCGGGTAACAACACCTACTACATAACGCTGGGGGACCCATCCGTCAACCTCCTCGTCCGCAACCGCACGGTAGGCCTCGAAATAACTGATGGCAAGGACGGCGCCCCGCTTGACACGCTCAAGGCGATGCAGCAGGTCGTTATAAAGGGAACGGTAAAAAACAGCGAGGGCCAAAAGGACGATGCGTTCGGCGGTTATGGCGCTTTTGTCAACGTTACACTCTTCAATCCGCCGCAGGACTCCGTACGCAGGAAAGACGGCGGCCGGTTCTTCTACAAAGACGCCATATATTCGCTGCCCGGCAGCCCCGTATTCAGCGCGAAAATCCCCGTTGTAAACGGCGAGTTCGAGCAGCCGCTGCTGCTGCCCATGAACCTCGTGTTCGGAAAGCCGGGCGTAAGGGTTACCGCACACGCGTGGAAAGCGGGCGACACGCTGATTGGCGGCGGGCATCTGGGCGGGCTGATATTCGCGGGGTCGGTGAGCGGGAATGTGAACGACAGCGTAGGGCCGAGAATAAGCGTGCGGCCCATATACAACAACATCAATATGGATCAGGCCGGCCTCTTCGTCAAAAACCGCGTTACGGCGCAGCTGCCGCTTACATTGGAGGTCAGCATAGAAGATGAGAGCGGCATAAACCTTATAGGCAGCGGTCCCGACGAAGGGCTCTCCATGGAAGTAAGGGGCGCACTCTCAAAACGCGCGATAAACCACCTGTTCCAATTCTCCGAAGGCAGTTTCAGGCAGGGTACAGCAACGTTGCTTTTTGAAGAGAATTCGCTTAGGGGCGGAACGGCGCACGAGCTTATAATAAGCGCGCAGGACCTCCTTGGCAACGTGTCGAATTTAAGCGTATCGCTTGATGTTGTAGACCCCGCCGAGATCAAGCTCGACCACGTGATAAACGTTCCCAACCCGGTAAGGATGGGCCGTGAAACGCGCTTCTACTACAATCACTCAGACGTAGACGGTTATTTGGATATTCAGGTAACTATAAGGGTGTACACGCTTGGCGGCAGGCTGCTGGCGGTAATAAGAAACCCCCGCAACGGAGAGGCGTGGATTCCGAGAGATCAGGCCGGAAATATGCTGACGCCCAACGTATACCTGTATCAGGTAACCGCGACATCGCCCAATATTAACCGTACAGTAAAGAGCAAAATAAAAAAATTGGTGGTCCATCCGCCTCGGTAATTCTCTTATTCAGGCAGGGGGTCTGATAATGGAAGCGCTTTTGTGGAACAGTGCCGAAGACGGCCGGACGGTTGTGTGCAATTTGTGCAGCCACCGTTGCCGCCTCAATAGTAACCAGTACGGCCGTTGCCATGTGCGCGTTAATGACGGCGGCGCGTTGCGCACGCTCGTTTACGGGCGCGTCATTGCCGAGCACGTAGACCCCATAGAAAAAAAACCGCTATACCACTTCCTCCCGTCGAGCGCCACGTTTTCGATAGCCGCGCCGGGGTGCAACTTCCGCTGCTCGTTTTGCCAGAACTGGAGCATCTCACAGGCCGCCGGCCTGCGGGCAGACGACAGCGGCATAAAAGACTACGGCAGCGCCCTGCCCCCCCAAAAGGTGGTGGAGGCCGCGATTAAACGCAGGTGCGAAAGCGTATCCTTTACCTACACGGAACCAACGGTATTCTTCGAGTACGCGCTTGACACCGCGAAAATAGCGAAAGAGGCGGGGCTTAAAACGGTATTCGTGTCTAACGGATATATGACACCCGAATGCCTGGATATGACAGGCCCGTACCTTGACGCGTGCAATATCGACCTTAAATCATTCAGCAATGATTTCTACCAAAAACACTGCGGCGCAACGCTGCCCCCCGTCCTCGAATCTCTGAAAAAAATCAAGGCGATGGGGATATGGCTCGAAGTAACAACGCTCGTCATCCCCGGCGAAAACGACTCCGAAGAGGAGCTTGCCGAAATCGCGCGGTTCATAAATAATGAGCTGGGTTCCGACACCCCGTGGCACGTCTCACGCTTTTTCCCGCGCTACAAAATGCCGGACCACCCTGTGACCCCGCTGCCCACAATAGAAACGGCGGTGAAAGCAGGCAAAGGCGCCGGCCTGCGGTACGTCTACGCGGGGAATGTTTGAATCTTAACACCCAGCCCGGCAAAATTTTTTTCAAAATATTTTTAATACATCCCGCCATAATGTATATTATATAAAATTAGAAGTACCGTCGCCCGCATCCGATTACAAATCCGCTGATGCCGCCGACACCGCGTGGACGTTGCGGTGAATCTCTTGGTTTACTCTCTTGGTTGACTAACATTATCCAAAAACCATTAATGACAGGAGACTGCCATGTCCCGTAGTATTGCTATTGCCGTAATTGTTGCCGCCGTTTTTGTTTGTGCCGCCCCCGCCCGCGCCGCCGAAAGGCAGCGGATATCCGGTACCGTTACCGGCGACCTGCCGGCGGGTGAGTACGTAGCAACCTCAGCCTTAACCGTCCCGGAGGGAGACTCCCTTAACATCCACGCCGGCGCGGTCATCTACTTCGAGCAGTTGACCGGAATCAATGTAGGCGGGGCCCTCTCCGCCGCCGGTACTGCCGCCGAGCCTGTTGTCTTCACCTCCGTGAGCGATACTGCCGGGTCCCCCAATATGGCCCAGGAGTTCGACTGGAACGGCGTAAAGACCCAAAGCCCCGCCGCCGCCCTGAGCCTGCGCCACACGCGCATAAGCCACAGCGTGTACGGCATAAGCGTACGCGACGCCGAGGTCCGAGCCGTTCTCGACTCCGTGACCTTTGCTTACAACGGCTACGCCTCGGTGGTCCGCAGCGAGAACATTGTCCCCGTAAGGGCCGGCGAGCCGTTCAGCGCGAGGTGGAACATTGAAGATGAGCCGGTCGTTGACGCCATTCCGGCCAAAAAGCCGCCATGCAGGCACAAGACCACGGTTCGACTGATAATCAACGCTTCAGCCTTGGGGGTCACGGCTGCGGGGATGACGGTTTACGCGGTCAATCTGGCCCATATGAACACCTACTTCAGGCAGTACTCCGGGGATGACAACTCGGCGAGGCTTTCGTTGTACTACGAGGACAAAATTCGCGGCAATATAAGGATGGGCGCGGTTGGCGCGGCGGTGGCGGGGGTGGGGCTGAGCTGTCTGGCGGTTACGCTGTTTTTTTAAGTAAACGGTTGTTTTTTCGACTAAAAATATCTATATTATAAGAAAGGGGTAGTGCTATGAACCTGATGGAATCAATTTTAAACGCGGAGAGCCTGAGAACCATTATCATTTTAGTGGGGATGATTGCTCTGTTTATCAGGTTGGAATCGAAATTCGACAGGAAATTTGTCAATCTCGAAAGGAGGCTTGACAGATTTGAGACGGATATCGACAGGAGGTTTGACAAATCTGAGACGGATATCAACAGTAGGTTTGACAAATTTGAGGCTGATGTAAACAGGAGGTTTGACCGGGTTGAAGCTATTATCGACAGGCGGTTCGACTCTATCAAGGAACTTACATACGTACTCAATAAAGGCGGTATTATTACCGACAAGGACAAAAAACACGTGGATTCATACCTGAAGGAGGGTGTAACCGCATGGAATTAAAGGAGTTCCTGGACAAGCCGCTCTTGACCAATGGTGATTTTATAGAGATGGCCGTTATATTGGTTCTGGTTATTTTGATTAGTATACCGTTAAGGTGGGTTATGGATGTTGATTGCAAGAGGTACATTAAACGCAAATAACAGACGGGGGGACGGTTATCCGCCCCCCCAATTTTTTTTGCCCTCCCTCACCGCCGCAGGGCCTGCCGTTTCGGCAGTTCCCCCATCCGTAATATTTTCCGGTATTGTCTTTTGAATTTGAGCGGCATAATGTATATTATACTGCACCCTTGTCTAAGGCGGGGTATCGCGAGGATGGCGGAACTGGCAGACGCGCCGGACTTAGGATCCGGTAGGGCAACCTGTGGGGGTTCGATTCCCCCTCCTTGCACTGATGCTGCGGGTGTTAATATGTCGCCATATATGCGCGTTAATGCCGGTTATGCCTGTTTATTGGGCGTTGGCGTATTTACAATCTGATAACAATATTGTATAATAAATAAGTACAGGAGGATTGTTTAGTTGAAGACAACCGTATCAACCCCGGAGACTTGGAAGCGCGTGATAGAGTTCGAGGTGCCCGCTGCCGACTTCTCTGCCGCCGTAGACGCCAAGCTTGCCGAGTACCGCCGCGACGCGCGCCTGCCCGGGTTCAGGCAGGGCAAGGTGCCGCTCTCGGTAATTAAGCAGCGCTTCGGCGAGGCCGCCAAGGCCGCCGTGATTGAGGAGATCGTTAAGGATTCGTACAAGGCGGCTTGCGAAGAGCACAAGATTGAGCCGGTTACCGGGGCTACCATGACCGATATGAAGGAACTCGCAGACGGTGAGCCGCTCCGTTTCACGTTGGAGACCGAGGTTGACCCGCCTGTTGAGGTTGCCGGTTACGACAAGCTTAAGGTAAAGGCCAAGCCGGCCAAAGTCAAGGATTCGGACGTGGACGATAATTTCACCCACTTCGTAGAGCGTTTTGCCGAGTACAAAGATGTTGATCGCGCGGCGAAGAAGGGCGACAGCGTGCGCATAGAGTACCGCAGCGTAACCATAGACGGCCAGGAGCGCCCCGACCTCAAGAACCACAACCCCGGCTACCCGATAGAACTCGGCGCCGAGGGCGGCATCAAGGAGTTCGACAAGGGCCTTACCGGGGTATCGGCGGGCGACGAGACAGACATAACCGTAAAATTCCCTAAGGATTACGCCGACCCCGGCGCGGCGGGCAAGGACGGCGTCTTTGCGGTAAAGGTGCTGGCGGTGCAGGAGAAGCATCTGCCGGAACTGAACGGGGAGTTTTTGAGCAAGTTCGGCGACTTCAGCACCGTAGACGCCCTCAAGGCGGAGATGCGCAAGGGGATGGAGGAGGAAGCCTTAGGCGCCGCAAAGCGCGAAGCGCACAACGAGGCCGTAGACATACTGATAAAGGACAATCCTTTCGATGTACCGCCGTCCAAGGTAGAGGCGTTTATCAATATGATGATAGAGGACTACGCCCAGCAGCAAAACGGCCAGATTTCCGAACCGCGTGAAGAGCTGGCGGAAAGGTTCCACGACGCTGCGGTAATGGCGCTGAAGAGAATCCGGATTATAGAGTACATATCGGACAGGGAGAAGATCAAGGCGACGCAGGAAGAGGTTGACGGGGAGATAGAATTGATGGCGCAGCGTTATGGCCACGATTTCGACCAGCTAAAGCAAATGTTCCGCAAGAATGGTACTACCAACCGTATAAGGTTGGAGATAAGGGAGCGGAAGACGTTGGATTTTTTGATCGGCGAGGCCGCCGCGTGAGCCGGGTTTCAGTATTGATGATGGTTTTGACTTTGATTTTATAGAAAGGTAATTATATGGCATTAGTACCAATGGTAATCGAACAGACAGGCCGCGGTGAGCGCTCTTACGACATCTACTCGCGCCTGCTCAAGGAGCGCATCATCTTTTTGGGTTCCGACATTGACGATGTAACCGCCGACCTCGTCATGGCCCAGCTGATATTCCTCGAATACGAGGACGCCGAGAAGGATATCACTCTGTACATCAACTCGCCGGGCGGTGTTGTGAGCTCCGGGCTTGCTATTTACGACACGATTCAGTACATCAAGCCCGACGTGTCTACGATTTGCATCGGTCAGGCGTCGAGCATGGGCGCAGTGTTGCTGGCGGCGGGTACGAAGGGCAAGCGTTTTTGTCTGCCGCACTCGCGCATCATGATCCACCAGCCGCTGGGCGGCGCGGGCGGGCAGGCTGCCGACATTGCGATCCACGCCAAGGAGATCGTGCGCATCAAGCAGACGCTCAATGAGATATTGTGCAAGCATACGGGCCAGCCCGCTGATGTTATAGCCAAGGACACCGACAGGAATTTTTATATGTCGGCGGCTGAGGCGAAGGCGTACGGGCTGGTGGATGAGATCTTTACTTCGAGGGAGTAAGGGATGGATAATACGTCGAAGCCCCGTGGTCCGGGGATGAAGAAGTGCTCGTTTTGCGGCAAAGGCCCGGATGATGGCAAGATGCTCATCTCCGGCGTTTCGGCCTACATTTGCCACGGCTGCGTTGACCTGTGCAACGACATCGTCCGCGGCAGCAAGCCGGATACGTCCGCCCACGATGATTTCGATTACGACGCGCTGCCGTCGCCTGCCGAGATCAAGGAGTTCATTGACCTGTACGTGATAGGGCAGGACGACGTAAAGCGCGGCGTTTGCGTTGCGGCGTACAACCACTTCAAGCGTTTGAAGTCGAGGGTGCAGGATTGCGGCGACGGGGTGGAGATTGACAAGTCCAATATGCTCATGATTGGGCCGACGGGTACGGGCAAGACGCTCATCGCCCAGACGCTGGCGAAGTTTTTGAAGGTGCCGTTTACAATTGTAGACGCGACGATATTCACCGAGGCCGGGTATGTGGGCGAGGATGTGGAAAATATGCTGGTGCGCCTCCTGCAGTCCGCCGATTACGATGTCGTCAAGGCGGAGCGGGGGATTATCTATATAGACGAGTTCGACAAAATTTCCAGAAAATCCGCCAACCCGTCTATTACAAGGGATGTGTCGGGCGAGGGCGTTCAGCAGGCTATGCTGAAAATTCTGGAGGGGACGGTAGCCGGCGTGCCGCCCAAGGGCGGGCGCAAGCATCCTGAGCAGAATTTGATACAGATTAACACGAGGGATATTCTGTTTATATGCGGCGGGGCTTTTGAGGGGCTTGACAAGATTATTGAGCTCAGGATAGGCGAGAGCCGCATGGGGTTCAACGCGGAGGTTAAGCGCAAGAGCCAGTATAAGATTGGTGAGATACTGCGCAAGGTAGAGCCTGACGATTTGATAAGCTTTGGCCTTATACCCGAAATTGTCGGGCGCTTGCCGGCGGTGATGGGATTAGATCAGTTAGACGAGGAGTCGCTGCTTAAGATATTGACCGAGCCGAGGAACGCGCTTACCCGCCAGTACAAAAAGCTGTTCGCTATGGAGGGCGTCAAGCTGACGTTTGCGATGGACGCGCTCAAGGAGGTTGTTGACACCGCGGTAAGGAAGAAGACCGGCGCGCGCGGTTTGAGGAATGTCCTTGAAACGTGCCTTCTGCCGATAATGTTTGAACTGCCGTCGCGTGACGACATTGCCGAGGTTATTGTAAGCAAGGAGGCGGTGATGGGCAAGGTGCCGGCGGTGTATGTTATGAAAGACGGGCAGGAGCGGAAGTCGGCTTAAGCGCCTGTCCGCTCGCATATCCTGTTTACGGCGGCAGCCATCTTCTCCTTGTTGGCCCTTATGAAATAGGCTAAGGCCTCGCCCTCCAGCATATCGGCCCCCGCGCTTTCCAACTCGGCGTCCATCATGCGTACAGCGCGCTTTCCGCCAAATGATCCCATAGTTACGAACGACAGCGCCTTTTTGCCTTTCAGGTTCCCTATATCCTCCTGCAGGTACCGTGTGATAACCGGCGACGGTTTGAATCCCCAAACGGGCGCGCCTATCAGCACAATGTCGAACTCGTCGAGCTCCGGTGGCGACTTGATGTTGAACTGGCCGCCTCCGCCCGGCAGGAAACCTATGCGCGGCGTGCCTATTACCTTGAGCCCCGTCAGGTCGACCTCGTGCCCCTTTTGCGCAAGCGCCTCGCGGATGGCCTGCGCGAATTTAAGCGTGTGGCCAGAAACGGTGTGGATTACTATGCCGATCTTCATGTATTGCCCTTTCCGTTTGAGTGTGGAGTGTGAAGTTAACGTAAACATCAAAAAACTCCACACTCAAAATCGACTACGGTAGATTTACCAGCGAGTCCGCGACGACCGTTTTTACGCTCTTCAGCGATTCCGGCGTGAAGAAGCCCTCTTTCGCCGCCGCCGCGCTGGCCGCGTTTATCGCCGTTGTGTCGCCTACGATTGTGAACATCATCTTGCTCGCGTCTATGTATTTTGCCGCCGCGTTTTTGATATCGGCGAGCGTTACCTTTTTGAGCTCTTCTGGGTACCTGGCGTAGTGGTCCGGCTCGCGCCCGAAAAACTCGTTCCACGCGTATGTCGACACGATGTCCTCCGGCGAGCGGAACGATGACGGCAGCTCGGCGATGAGCGCTGTCCGCGCGTCTTCAAGCTCTTTCTCCGTTACGCCCTCCTTTACCGCCTTGTCAAGCTCTTCGAGGATTATTGATATCGCCTTGGGGTACATGGGGGTTCCCGTGAAGAACTCTACGTATACGGTTCCCGGATATGTGTAGTTGGACTCCGCCCGCGAGTGGATGGAGTATGTGAGCCCCTCGTCGGAGCGTACCCTCGTCCCGAGGCGCGAGGTGAAGCCGCTTCCGCCGAGTATGTAGTTAAGCAGCGATACTGAGTAGTAGTCGGGGTGCGGGCGCTTGAACAGCGGCAGGCCCATGCGCACGTACGCCTGCGAGAGCGGCTTGTGCACTATCAGCACGCGGGTGCGCGGTGCGACGGATATATCAGGCGGCAGCGGGCACACAGGCATTATCGGCTTGCCCCACAGCGCGTCGAGGCGGCTGATCATATCGTCGCGGTTGAACGAGCCGGAAGCGGAGAAGATGACAAGGCTTGAGTCGAACGCGTTTTTGTGCAGCTTGACCAGATCGCTGCGCGTGATTGCCTTGAGCGATTTTTCGCTGGTGAGCCGCGCCGGCAGCTGGCCGGCGTAGGCGAGCTTGCGGTACGCGATATTGAGCGTAGGCGCGGGGTTGACGAAACGGTTGCGCACGCCTTCGATCATTATATCGCGCTCGCGGTCCATCTTGCGCGCGTCAAACGCCGGGCGGCGGAACATCTCGCCCATGATGTGCATGGCGGTGTCAATGTACTCGCTGAGAAACGACGCGCGGAACACGATGTGCGCCTCGGCCTGCGAGAACGAGAAGCCCATCGCGAAGAGTTCTATAAGCATGTCGAGCGTGTCGGCGTTGTAGTGCGCCGTGCCGCCGGTGCGCATCAGGTTGGTCATAAGCGCACCCATGCCCTCCTTGCCGGGAGGGTCGGCGAATGAGCCGCTGCGTATGTGGGCCTCTATGGTTATAAGCGGCAGCGACGAGTCTACGGCGACATAGGCTATAGGCCCGTTTTTAAGCTGTACGCGGTGCTGGCCGCCAAGCGGGACTTTCCAGTCCAACGTGTCGAACACTATCTCGGATGGATGCCGCGCGTGCTTTGCCGCCGCGCAAGATGCGGTATCGGCGGCGGTATCAGCCTCTGTAGAGATAATTTCGCCGGGCTTTTCCCTGGGCGGGCGGCGCCCGGCGGCGTCTGCGCCTGCCGCGCTGATGATGACGGCAAACGCCATCATTGCTGTCGTCAATAAATTAAGATTCTTCATAATTATTTCTTCCCCTTAACTTCCGTTGTTTTTGGAACAATGAACCCCCATGTTGCCACATCGGGCTTTAAATACGCTGCCGCGATGCCCGGTATGGATTTTTTCGCTACCGCCGCTATTTTGTCCGGGTACTCGAACATATCACGCCACGACCCAAGCCGCTCGTGGCCGGCTATCTGGTCGGATATACCCTCCAAGCTCTTGAGCCCCGACGCGAACGACATCCTTATAGAGTTTGACACACGCGCGATCTCGCGGTCGGTTGGCGCCTCCTTTGTCAGCTTCTCTATCTCTTCCCGTATGATCTTCTCGACGCGCGCGGGGTCGGTGCCCTTTTTAAGAGACGCGTATATGTGGAAGTACCCGTTGTGCTGCCTGACCCAGTTCGACGCCCCGGCGCCTGTGCAGAGCTGCTCCTTGTCTACGAGGCGCGTGTAGAGCCGCCCGCTCCTGCCGGAGAGCACGCCCTCTATGATGTCGAGCGCGTACAGGTCATCGTGCGGGTAGCCCGGCGCCTGAAACAGCACATCTACCCGCGGCTCTACGTCTTCCCGCACCGTAAAGCGCGTCTCGCCTATGGCCGGCGGCTCGCGGGTCACTACGGGGTCCTGCTCAACTTTCGCCCTTGGGATGCCGCCGAAATACCTGTTTACGTCCTCCATCGCCTTCTTGGGGTCTATGTTCCCCACGAGCACGAGGATAGCGTTGTCCGGCGTGTAAAACCGGTTGATGTGGCGCATCATCTTGTCGGTCGTGAAACCGCGTATCTCCGACTCCCACCCAATTACCGGCTGCCTGAACGGGTGCGCGGTGTAGAAGAGCGCGTTGAACCTCTCCCAGTAGCGGTTGACGGGGCGGTTGTCGTAGCGCATGCGCCGCTCCTCGGTTACCACATCCTGCTCGCTGTGGAACTCGCGCAGCACCGGGTTCTGCATGCGGTCGGCTTCTATCCAGTAGAACAGCTCGACCTTGTTCATGGGCAGAGTGACGATGTAGGCGGTCATGTTGCTCGAAGTCCACGCGTTGAGCGCGGTGCCGCCGTTAAGCTGGTACAGCTCCCAGATTTCGTCCTTTTTGATGTACTGCCTCTGCCGCTCAAGCAGCCCGGCGATCTCGGCGCGGTACGCCTTGTAGAGCGTGTCCTCCTCGCCGCCCCGCAGACGCGCGCCCTGCAGCAGGCGGTCCAGCGAGTCTATGGCCGTAAGGTAGGGCACCTCTTTCTCGTAGTCGTGCGTACCCAGGCGCCGCGTGCCCTTGAACATCATGTGCTCGTACATATGAGACAGCCCGGAGGTTCCCGGCCCCTCGTTCATGCCGCCCACAAAATAGTAGAGCCGGCAGCTGACCACCGCAACGTCCTTTTTGGGGACAACGATGACCTTAAGCCCGTTTGACAGGGAATCCTCGAATATGGGGATGTCCATACCAGCCCGCCCGGCGTAAGAAAGCGCCGCAGCGGCGGCCAAAAGCAGAATAACTCGTTTTATCATATATACAGCCTCTGTGAAATGTGGTCTTTATACATAAAAATATATATTATGTGCGCCGCAGGAACATAAATATTTTGGCTCCAAACAGACTATACTCTATAACTGGCGGGATACCCCCCTCAACCACGTAATTCCCCAAACTTTCAATTTTTGATAAGTTTGGGGAATTCAGACACATAAATTCATAAAATTCAATGAATTGCAACGGCAAAACGTTGATTTTTACGTATCTGCCGGTAAACAGGGGCGCCAAATCGCCCAACAGGGAAGCCGAGAACGGGGGGTAATTCCGGAGGTAGCAATAATAGTGGTGGCGGTAGTATCAGTCCCAATACCAGCAGTTGTACTTCTCCCGGAAAGACGGTAACTATTGGCGGTTTGACGTGGATGGTGGAAAATCTTAATTGCGCTGCAAGTAACAGTTGGGGCTATGGTGATGATAATTCCATTTGAAGTTACTTGTCCGCCGCCCGGTTGTCCGGCGGTCTCGGAGGTTGTTGGGCCTTTGGGTCGGGTGGTACGCATCTCATATTACGTCCTTAATCTTCCCAATCACATCAATCCCGCCCATATCCATTTTCGAGAACGCGAACCACTTTTTGCCCAAATCTTTCAAGCTCGCGCCGAGGTGGTAGACGTCCTTGTCATCGATTATCAGGAACCTGTCATGGCTCAGGTTGAAAGTTTTGGCGTTTATCGTGGGGTACTGCCGGTTAAATTTTGCGATGTCTAATTTGAGCTGTTTGGAGATGTCTTTTGTGAGCAGGGTAACGTTCACGTTTTTGGCTTTTTTGGCGAGGATGGTGAGCACGGATTCGTCGATGTAGTTGTCTATCAACACTATAGAGTGCTTTGCAGATTTGACGATTTTATTGGCGAGTGCGTAAGCGTCGAATATCTGTCCGTCGAAGAACACGCCTTGGACGGGCGGCAGTGCGGTTTTGACGAAGAAGTCGATTTTTTCCTCGGTTTTGGCTACGCGGTTTTCTAAGCGTTCGAATCTTCTGTCTATGGCATAGCCTTTGAGTATATAATCTTTGAGGACACTGTTAGCCCAAGCCCTGAACCGGATTCCGTGGCTTGATTTTACGCGGTAGCCAACGGACAAAATCATATCAAGATTATAGTATTCCATCTGATAAACCTTGCCGTTCGTGGCAGTTGTCGCAAATTTTGCGACAACAGAATTTGCGGTGTTTTCGCTTTCAACTGTCGCAAAATTTGCGACAGTTGAAAATTCAGCCAGTTCTTCGGTCAGCGCGTTGTTAATGTGTTTGCCGATAGTTTTTATGTCTCTGTCGAACAAAACGGCTATTTGTTGCCTGTTCAGCCAGACATTTTCCTTTTCCAGCCTGACTTCGACCGCGACAGTATCGTTTGGCTGATACAGTACGATTTCGCCTTTACCTGTGTTCGGGCAGGCGTTTTGTTCATTTTTTTTCATAAAGGGCCTCTCTTTCCTGTTTTGACGCAAAATGTTTGGAAAAATTAGAAAAACGGTAAAACGGCTCGTACAGCGTTTGCATAATCCGGGGGTATTTTGGGGCAAAGAGAGCGGGAACGGTCTCGATGGCGGGTAAATTTGCCGTCACCGTAAATCTTGGCGGTCCTGCGGGGGCGTAGAGAGTAAGACGCCTTTATGGCGCTATGGTGATAATATAAGTAATTTTTTATGCGGAGTCAAGGCTTTTCCATAGAAAATTACAAATATCTGAAAATTGGTGACAATGGGCAAACTGGGCATTATGCAGTATCAGTCGGATGTTGACAAGACAGCTCATTTTATCAACAGCGAGGAGGGCAAAATCGCCATTTACCGTTAAATCGGGGGTAGAAGCGAAAAAATCATATTTTTTGCCGGTATCGCGGCGGGGGGATGTATATTTTTATTATATTCTGTTCTGATTGGAGATTGCCATGAAAATCGTAAAAATCACCCTCGCGGCAGCCGTTTTGCTGTCTGTCGAGCCGCTTTCCGCGCAGATTCCCGATACTAAGTGGTACGATCGGAGCAAAGAAACGTTTACCATAAACACCGCTTCGGAACTGGCGGGGCTTGCGAAGTTAGTAAATAAGGACAGCGTGCTCTTCAGGTGGAAGGTCATAAACCTTGGGCGGGACATAGTCATAAACGATACGGCGAACTGGCGGGAGTGGGGGAGCAATCCGCCCGCGCTCAAGTGGACGGCGATAGGGACGGACAGTAAGAGGTTTCAGGGGACGTTTAACGGTAATGGCTATACGGTGAGCGGGGTTTACATCAAAACCGAAGAGGGCGGTCAGGGGCTGTTTGGGGTCATAGGTTATCACGGGACGGTAAAAAAACTCAGCGTAACCGCCTCGTACGTTGAGGGCAAAAAGTATGCGGGCATATTGGCTGGGGGCAGCTTTGGCTGGATTAAGGAGTGCCGTGTTTATGGTATTGCGGTGGGGGACAGCATTGTTGGCGGGCTTGTTGGGGTTAACGACGGGATGCTAAAGAGCAGTTCCGCATCGGGCAGCGTAAAGGGGAGGATTAACGTTGGCGGGCTTATGGGGGCAAGCAGGGGAGGTGCCGCGCTCGGCAGCCATTCGTCTGCCGCGGTATCGGGCGATACCGTTTCCGGCGGGTTTATAGGGGCGAACTGGGGTGGGATGATACGCGGCAATTTTTCCACAGGCAAAGTGAGCGGCGGCGCGGACGCCGGCGGGTTCGCGGGGCGCAGTTACGGCGGATTTATGCGTGACAATTACTACGACAGAAAAGCAAGCGGCCAGGTTGATACCGGCAAGGGTGAGGGCATGGCAGCATCAAAGATGCGGAGCAGGAAATTCGTGAATAACCTGAATGTTATCGCCGGCCTCTCATCCGCGAATATGTGGGTTCGTTCCAGAAAGAAATATCCGGCAATAAGCGACAGTCCTGCCGCCAACGCAGGCGGTTACTTTGCGGGTGGGAATGGGAGCGAGGGGGGTCCCTACATCATACTCACGAAAAAGCAGCTGGAGGATTTCTCGATGCTTGTAAATTCGGGCGAGCGTTTTTCCGGCAGGCATATTAAGCTCGCGCAAAACATAGCGCTCAACGATACAACGGGCTGGCAAAACTGGGCGGACGATCCGCCGGCGCATATTTGGGTGCCGGCGGGGATACTCGTCAGCCCTTTTAACGGAACCTTTGACGGCGGCGGCCACGCGGTAAGCGGGGTGTATGTCAACAATCCGAGAGGCAGTTTTGTAGGTCTGTTTGGGGTCATATCAAATGGCGCGGTTATAAAAAACCTCGGCGTATCCGCGTCGTACATAAGAGGCCTCGGCGCGGTGGGCGGGTTAGTGGGAGGGAACGGCAGCAGCATTTACAGCGGCGGGAATATAACAGGTTGCTACTCCGCGGCCACGGTGGCGGGAACAGGGTACAATATCGGCGGGCTTGCGGGGAGGAACGACAGCGGCACGATAAACAGGTGCTACGCGTCCGGCGCGGTCTCCGGCGGCAGCATCGTTGGCGGGCTTGTTGGAGATAACGGCAGGAATGGCGTGATACGCAACAGTTATTCAACCGGCCCTGTAACGGGCGACAGCATAATAGGCGGGCTGGCGGGGTTTCACAGCGAGCAGGCTGCTGTAATACAGAATAGCTATACAATCAGCACGATAACGGGAGACAGGTACGCGGGCGGGCTTGTGGGGTGGACGGACTGCCACTGCGGCCAATGCCATATTGGCGCGGTGCTGAACAGTTTTTTTGAGAGCCGGGCGGGAGCGTTAAAAAAACGCTGCGGCGGGAGGTACGGGGTTGATGCGGGGTTGATGACGAAGCGGAAGAGTTTTAACGGCTGGGATTTCGGCAGGGTCTGGGGGATTGACAGCACGGTAAACGGCGGCTATCCCTATCTGCTTGATGATTCCACGGCCGGCGCCGTGTTTTTGGAGGGTACGGGCTGGTACACCGCTAATCCAGATACGGCATTTTTTACAATCTCCACCGCGGGGGAGCTGGCTGTGCTGGCGGGAATTGTTAACGGGGAGTTTGTGGCCGATGGCATACCCAAGGATAATTTCAGCGGCAAGACAGTGGAACTCGCCAATAGTATCGACTTGTCCCGGTACGATAACTGGGTGCCTATAGGAGGTACCGCCGATGAGATCAATTATAACTCATTTTCCGGTACGTTTGACGGCGGATTGTATGTCATAAGCAATCTCACTATAGACCGCAGCAGAGGCAGAGGCGGTCAGGGTTTGTTCGGTGCTATCAGCGGCGGGGCGGTAATAAATCTTGGGGTGGAGAATGTAAACATCCGCGCCAAAGAGAGTGCCGGCGGCATTGCGGGTATTATCACCGATACCGGCAGTATCTTCAACTGTTATACCATCGGCAAGATTACAGGCAAAGAGACTGTTGGCGGCCTTGTTGGACGTGTTTTGCGCGGAAGCCGCGTAACCAACAGTTACTCTATCGCCGCGGTTAATGCTTCTGACGCTCGTGCCGGCGGTTTGGCGGGGATTGTTGATAACGGCTTCATCTACTACAGTTATTCCGCCGGCCCTGTTCAGGGCAAGGGGGTGTTAGGCGGCCTTATAGGGCTTGTACTTGATTACGGGCACAGTGTAGTAGCCGGCTGTTATTCTGTCGGCGCGGTTGTCTGTACCGATAACGGCCGCTATATAGGCGGTTTGATAGGATATGCAGGCGACAAAAGCCGCGTAAGTAATTGCGCCGCGCTGGGGTCCGAAGTAAAGGGATGCCGCGACATGGGCAGGCGTGTGGCCGTATTTGGTGGTGACAGATATGGAGGCAGCGCCTCAAACAACGCCGCCTGGGACGGAATGAGAAATAAAGACGGCAAGGCTGAGTGGCCCGATAAGGGCGCCGCAAAAGATAACGGCGAGGACATTACGCTCGGCGACCTCATGTCCGACCCCACAATAGGCGGCCGCTTTACATCAGAGAACGGCTGGACGCTTGAAGCGGGAAAGCTGCCGGGTCTGCGCGGCAAGGCGGTAAATATACCGGAGTACATCTTCACGGCGCCGATATTCTCCTCCGCAAACACCGCTTGGTACACCAAAAATCCCGATGCCGACACTTTCACCATATCCACCCCAGGCGAACTGGCGGGCCTGTCGGTGATTGTCAACGGGATGTGGAAAGGGGAGCCGCAAAGAGAGAGTTTCAGCGGTAAAACAATTGTTCTTGCCGGCAGCATAGACCTTTCCGAGTATGATAACTGGGTACCTATAGGCAACCGCGCCGCCGGCACCCGCAACCGTTTCTCCGGCGTGTTCGATGGCCGCGGGCATATCATAAGCAGGCTCACAATCAACCGCCCCGATACGAACTATCAGGGGCTGTTTGGCGGTATAGACAGCGGCAGGGTTGAAAACCTTGGGCTTGACAGCGTGAAAATCCGAGGCAGCCGGTCTGTAGGCGGCATTGCCGGCTATATGCGAAACAGCCGGATAATTAACAGCCGCTCTGCCGGCGAGGTTGCCGGCGCCAACAGGGTCGGCGGCGTGGTTGGGGAGGGCAGTCAAATCAGCGTGAGCGGCAGCTATTTTAAGGGTACGGTAAGCGGGGATAACAGCATAGGCGGCGTTGCGGGCCTGATTTGGGCCAACAGCCGTTTGGCCGACTGCTATTCCGAAGGCGCGGTAAGCGGCGGCAAAGAGGTCGGCGGCGTGGTTGGAGCCGCAGACGACAGCGAGGTTGTTAATTGCACATCCCGCTCTGATATTGCAGAGAATTTGAAGAAAGATGATTCCCTGAAAGGCGGTTTGAAGAAAAATGATTCCCTGAAACTGAAAGGTGGAAAGAAATGAGGAATTTGACTGTTTTGAACGGCATGGTCTCCGGCGGCGAGGTACCCTCTGCCGCGTGTCCCCCGGTATTCACAAAAATCGCGCACGTATGCCTGTACGTCTCGAATTTGGAGAGATCAATCAATTTCTATACAAAATTAGGCTTCAAAAAACGCTTCGTGTTCACCAGAAAAGAAAAACTCTTCGGCGCGTATCTTGAGTTCGGCGAAGGGAATTTTATTGAGCTGTTTGAGGACCCTCAGGGCGAATACGGCCGCGGAAGACTGGCGCACTTTTGCTTGGAGGCGCTGGATATCGACGCTGCCATACAATTTCTTACGAATGCCGGCGTTGAGTTCACTCCCAAAAAGAAAGGGTGCGACGAGACGTGGCAGATATGGCTGAAGGACCCCGACGGAAACGATTTTGAGGTACATCAATACACGCCCGGCAGTTCTCAGCTCACTGGCGGCGATGTCGAGGCCGACTGGTGATCAGAACTTGTATCTGATCTCTAATGCGGATATCAAAACATCGCTTGACAGCGCTGGCTTAATCGCAAAATCAAATTTTTCCCCAGCCGCTCCTCTGAAACTCAGTTCCGGCGGCGGCATATAGAGATAGAACCGGTGCTGCGGGTTCAGGTACAGCGGCGATTCCTGCGGCGCTTTAAGCGCGCCCGTATGCGAATACGCGGCCTGCGGGCTTATGGAGAGCATCCAGCGCACCCCGCGGGAGAGGTCTACGTCTAATATGATTGGGACGGTTAAGCTCGTGCGGATTGTGCGTCCCTCGGTGGTCAGATTTTGCAGATAGTACTGGTACTGGAAGCTGCCGGCGTTATCGTTTATCCTTGACGGAAGGAAAAACCCCGCTTCCGCCTTGATTCCGGCGAACAGAGCGTGTTTCATGTAGCCGCGCACCCACCCCTGCGTAAAGCGCAAATCTACCGATACGGTGTCGCTCTTCTCGTCGCCGTAGTTCATGGCGAACGTATTTCCCGCGCGCAGATCCAGCGTCCGCAGCCTGCCGTCTACGAGCCCCACGGTTATTGCGTCTGTAAAGAGCCGGCGGTTGTCGAAGCGCGTGTCCGCCGGGTCCTCAGTGTGTTTGTTGTTTACGCTGAGGGCGATGCGCAGGCTGTAGTTTTCGCCAACGCGCAGCAGTGCGGCAATGTCTAAGCATACGTGCCGTATGGCAAGGAGGCCATCGTAGTCGTTGCCGTTGTAGGCGTAGGCGTTGTCTATGTCGGCCGCCGCAGAGAAGCCGCGCAGGCGGGCGTTGTTGAACGGCGTTACCCAGAGCGCGCCGCGCATGGAGAATTCGCGTGTGTCCCAGCTGTAGATTATGTCGGCGTACTCGCTTACGCGGTAGCCGTTTCCGTAGTCTAAGTTGCCGAGCCAGAATCCGGCGCTGCCCGGATTGAGGTCTATGTCGGTCCAGCCGTAGAGGGCGTTCCAGCCGGCGGTGTTGGGGGGCAGGCGGTCGGGCAGGAGCGCAAAGGCGGCGGAGGCGCGGTCGGGTATCCAGAGGCCGGGGTAGCGGATTTTGGTGGATGGGAGGGATTTGTAGGCTTCAGGGAAGAGTATGCCCTGAAAGTGGCGGTCGGAGATGCTGTAGGGTTGGCTTTGGGCGTGGGTTAGGGTTGTTGATGTTAAAATCAACATCAGCATAAGAATCAAAATATTAAAATCAAAATTAAAATCTGTTTTTGGATCTGATGATTTCATAACATCCCCCGCGCGATACTGATTGCTTCCTCGCGTGCCGCGATTTTTTCTTCCAGCTGCATATCGTAGATTTCGCCGAGGATCTTTCCGAATATCGGGCCCGGCTTCAGGCCCATATCTATCAGGTCCTTGCCTGTTAGCAGCGGGTCGGGTTTTATCTCCTCTGCCCTGAAATTGGCTAATTTATCCTTAATAAAGTGGTAGTTGTCAAGCTCGCCGTGGCTTGCGAGGCAGTCGGCTTTGTGCAGGTCGAGTTCGTCGCGTATGGTTTCTCGTGAGAGGAACCTTTTCAGGGTTGAGAGGCGCATCTTTTTTACGTTTATGAAGCTCATGTGGTTTTCCACCATTGCCGTTACCGCGTCTATGAGGGCGTTTGGGGCGCGCAGGCGTTTAAGGGCGGCTTCGGACATTCTCGCTCCGGCGCAGTTGTGGTTGTTGAAACGGATGCGGTCGGAGACGGTTTTGGTGCGGGGTTTGCCTATGTCGTGCATCAGCGCCGCCCATGCCAGGGCGGGGGATGGGGAGGAGGGCAGCAGGCTCATGATTTTGACGGTGTGGGCGAATACGTCCCCCTCCGGGTGGAACTCGGCGGGCTGCTCTACGCCGCGCAGGTGCTCGATCTCCGGCAGGAAGTGGGCCAGCAGGCCGGTGGCGGAGAGCAGCTTGAGGCTCTTTTGGGGGTTGGGGCCGGTGAGCATCTTGCACATCTCGGCGAATATGCGCTCCGCAGAGATGTCCCCTGCGCGGGAGGCGTTGGCTTTTATCGCCGAAAAGGTTTCCGCTTCTATTTCAAAGCCGAACCGCGCCGCGAACCGGACTGCCCGCAGCATCCTCAAATAGTCCTCGGCGAACCGCAGGGCCGGGTCGCCTATGGCGCAGATGACCCGCTCTTCTATGCCCCGCCGGCCCCCTGCATAGTCTATGACCTTCTCGGTTACCGGGTCGTAAAACATCCCGTTTATGGTAAAATCGCGCCGCAGGGCGTCGTTTTTGGCGTCGGTGTAGGCCACGCTCTCCGGGTGGCGCCCGTCGCCTATGCCCACGTCGGTCCTGAACGTTGCGACCTCGAAGGGGATCCCGTCCTGCAAAACGATCATCACCCCGAACTGCTCCCCGACCCCCACGGTCCGCCCGAACAGCCCCCTCACCTCCTCCGGCGCGGCGGATGTGGCGATGTCTATGTCTCCCCCGCCGGCCCCTCCCATAACGAAATCACGCACCCAGCCGCCGGCAAAAAAGGCCTCAAACCCCCCGTCCCGCAGGGNTTTTACAACGCGCAAGGCGGATTTGTACTGTGCCGGCCGGTTATCCATAATAATGAATATAACTCATAAAAAGCAGAATCCCAAATTAAATAATTGACAAACCGTGTGGTGATAAACCATTTTAGTATAAACCGTGTATTGCCGGGGTAATAATCCGGTGTTGCGAAGACATCAATTTATTGACACTAATCCATACATAAGGAGGAGTACATGAAGTTAGTACCGCGTTTGTTGGTCACCGCCCTTACCCTCACCGCCGTCGCGCTGCTCACCGCCTGCGCCACCGGCGAGGAGGCTGCCGGCGACAAGGCGTACGATATGTCCAAGAAGGCTACCGGCGACGCGCGCCGCACGCAGCTCAAGACCGCCTACATGAACTACCGCAAGGCCGTTATGGCGGACACCACCAAGGTATCCACCAAGCTGCGCAACCGCTTTTTGGAGATGGCCCTGGTCCGCGCCAAGATGATGCTTGAGGAGGGCAGCTACACAATGGACGGGATCCCCCTGCTTATGGAGGATATCGAGAACCAGCTCAAGCCCGACGCGCAGCCCGAACTGCGCCAGCAGTACTCGGCGTTTTTGGTCCAGATGGGCGACTCCGCCGCTGCCAGGACGAGGTTCATTGACGCCCTCGCCTACTACGACCGCGCCATAGACCGCGCCGCCGACGCCGCCCCCTTCAGGGAGAAGCGCACCGGCGTCATAAAGAGCGTAGCCGACGAGAACTACGAACTCGGCATGATGAATTGGGAAATGGGTAATAAGGATAAAGACGAGTCCATGCTCGTGAAGGCCGAGTACTATGCGAGGGTCGCCCTGTACTTCGACTCCACGCACGCCAAGGCCCTCAAGCTCCTCGGCGACTGCCACAAGGCCAACATCAACACCTATTCCGCCTACGTGACGGTCATGCACGGCGAATACTCCGATACGCTCGTATTCAGGCGCATAAACAAGTACGACATCCTGCTCTCCGTTTATGCCTCAAGGGGCAACACCTACCAGATACGTATGCACAGCAACACCTATAACCCGCTGCGTATGAAGTCTGAGCACTTCATGCTGGTAGACACCGACGGCAAGAGGTACCCGGCCAACGCGGGCGCCAAGATGGATCCGGACATCCTTGATCAGGAGCGCGAGGCTCTCTACACGGTAGTGTTCCCAAGCACCGGCAGGGCAACCATCAAAAAGCTGATCTACGAGAACGGCCCGCACTACTCGGAGAAGAATTTCTTCTGATAGTGTGTTGATGGGTTGATAATATATAAAAAAAATCCCCCCGCATCTTTTGCGGGGGGATTTTTTTTATATATTATATTTTTGAATATTACGCGCTTTTAAGGGGCGGCTAAAGTATCAAGGCTTTTCTGTAGACTTCCTGTACCTCTCAATCCTCTCCTTAACGTGCCGCTCGTATCCGATATCGCCTGGTTGATAAAAAGTTTGTCCCTTAAGGTGGTCGGGCAGATATTGCTGGGCGACCCAGTGGTCTCTGTATGCGTGCGGGTACAGATACCCCTTGCCGTGTCCGAATCCCTTTTGGTCTCTTGATGCGTCCCGCAGATGGTTGGGTACATCGTCCGACGCGCTTTTTGCCACGGTATTGAGCGCGTCAAAGAACGCCATGGTCGAATTGCTCTTGGCGGCGGTCGCGCAGTAGATGCAGGCGTAGGATAGATGGAACCGCCCCTCCGGCATACCCACGTAATCAAACGCGCGGGCGGAGTTAACGACCACAGTCAGCGCGTTGGGGTCGGCCATACCGATATCCTCGCACGCGAATATCAGCATCCTGCGAAAAATAAACCGTGGATCTTCCCCCGCGTAAACCATTTTCGCCATCCAGTAGAGCGCGGCGTCGGGGTCGGAGCCGCGCATTGATTTGATGAACGCGCTTATCGTGTCGTAGTGGGCGTCGCCGTCCCTGTCATACAGAATAGCCCGCTGTTGGATGGATTCCTCGGCGATATCGCGGGTTATGCGTATCACCCCGTTATCATCCGGCGCAGTTGTTTCTACCGACAGCTCAAGCGCGTTGAGTACGCCGCGCGCGTCACCGTTGGCGGTGTCGACTAAATGGTTCAGCGCGTCGCCGTCAATAACCACATTGCGTTCGCCGTACCCGCGCTCCTTGTCTGAAAGCGCCTGCATCGCGACCGCTTTCAGGTCGTCAATCGTCAGCACATTAAGCTGAAATATCCTCGACCGTGATACCAGCGCCTTGTTGACCTCGAAGTATGGATTCTCAGTAGTCGCGCCGATAAGCGTAAGCGTACCGTTTTCGACGTGCGGCAGCAGCGCGTCCTGCTGTGATTTGTTGAAGCGGTGCACCTCGTCTACAAAAAGGAGCGTTCGTTTTTGATAGTGGGATAATGATTTGTGCGCGGCATCTATTGCCTCGCGTATCTCCTTGACGCCCGCGAGTACGGCGTTTATCGATATGAAGTTGGCCTTTGTCGTATTGGCGATGATCCTTGCAAGCGTAGTTTTTCCCGTACCCGGCGGCCCGTAGAATATCACGCTTGAGAGCTGGTCGATCTGTATGGCCCTGCGCAGCAGCCGCCCTTCCCCAATAATATGCTCCTGCCCGATATACTCCTCAAGAGTACGCGGCCGCATACGGTCGGCCAGCGGGGCCGAACGCCGCAGTATCTCTTCACGGTTTGCGTCAAACAGGTCCATAAACTCCACACTTGTCAGAAAAACCGTAATCTGATATTAAGCGGCAGCCCCTCCCGCCTTATATCATCAACAATCTTCTTAACATCCTCAAGCGATTTGTGTATTTTTTCCGCGTGGTCGCCCCAAAGCAGCTTATTATCATCCACCTTGCCGGCCAGCGTGTCTATCTTTGCGAACACTTTTTCCACTTTGGGCACCATCTCGTCGATCTTAACCACCAAATTGGTGATGCTCTCTAACATCTCCGGCACCTTGACCGCCACGTCCTCCGTCAGGTTGATGGTTTTTTCGGTGAGGTCCATCGCCATGTCTATACCGTCGTTTATCCCGTATTCCATACCGGCTATCCCCGTAAGCAGGTTATAGACCAGCGTGTCTATGGTCCCAACAATATCATTAAATGCTACGATGAACGGGCGCTTTCCGTCGTCCCGTCCGTCCCGCAGCCATAGCATTATGTCTTTCAGCTCAATGATTTTTTCGTGCAGCTGGTCCATGTAGACTATGGCCTCCGACGGCCCCATCTCGAAGAACCCGTCAATGATTTGGCTTCTATCGAGAAGCGGATCGTTTAGGTTTCCGGCGGTAATCTCTATGAATCGCTCGCCCATAACGCCCTTGACCTTTACGGATATGTGGCTGCTCGTGCGCACCGGTATGGGTTTCGGCGACCGGATGAAGACTACCACGCGCGCGCTGTCGTCGTGTTCGAAGCCGGTTATCTCGCCCACCCACGTCCCCTCCATGCGCACGGGGTCTTCAACGGCGAGGCTGCCGACCTGCGGGAAACGCAGCGTCAGGGTCTCCATGGGGTGGTAGTTGGTCCAGGCGAAGTAGCCGGCCATTGTGCCCGCGAGCAGCAGTATGGAGAGCATGAGGATGTAACCGAGCGTTTTATCGCTCATCTATCGCCCCTCGGCCAATCGGTTGACGAGAAAATCCGGCATTTTGATCTTCTTCATCTTGGACTGCGTCTTGGCTATGTCGTACGGTACTCTGTGCAGGGTGAATTTTTCCTCTTCGGTATCAAGAATTCCGTAGGAGCTTTCCGGGTTGCGGTCGCGGGGCTGGCCTACGCTGCCTATGTTTATCAGCAGGCGCAGGTTATCCCGCTCCTTGAAGACGATGCTCTTCTCCTGATGGACGTAGATCTCCTCTTCATCCAGCGCGATTATCATGGGTATGTGCGTGTGCCCTACGAGGCATATTTTCGTGTCGAACGACTGGAAGTTGAAGTACGCCTCTTCAAGCGAGGTGATGTAGTACCACATCCCCGGCTGGTACGGCGTCGCGTGGACCATCGTTAGAGTGTCGGTCGTTTTGGCCAGCGGCTGTGCGGCCAGTATTTTTTTGTTTTCCGGCAGCAGCGTCTCGGCGGTCCACTCTATAGCTATGCGCGCGTGCACGTTGAAGTGCTGAGTGGTTAAGAGGCCCGTAGCCACGGCGTCGTGGTTGCCGAGGAGCACGCACTTGCATCGCTTGGAGACGATTTCAACGCATTCGTTGGGGTTAGCGCCGTAGCCGACTACGTCCCCGAGGCAGTAGATGTCGTCCACCGCCTTGTCCTCAAGGTCGGCGAGTACACTCTCAAGAGCCTCAAGGTTGGCGTGTATGTCGGATATGAACGCTAGTCTCATTGTGGTACTTACCCGTTCTCCATGAAGCGGAACGTATTCGAGCCTATCTCGATTCTGTCCCTGTGTTCTAATCTGTGTGATTTTACGTTCTTGCCATTTACCTTGAATTTCGACATCTTGAGCGCCGTGATGTAGAACAAGCCGCTGCGCTGCTCTATAGCCGCGAAGCTCTTGCTTATCATAAAGCCGCTGGCGTAGATGTCGTCCTCCTCATCGGAACCTATGGTCAGGTAGTTACGGTCGAGCTTGTACTTTATGTGCGACGTGACCTCCAAAAGCTCGGCTCCGCCCGGCGTTCCGCTGTCGGCGGCGGCAGCTGCGGGTTGCTTGCCGGCGGCTGCGTTGAGTTGCGTCAGGGGGATGTCTATGGGGGCGTCTACCGGTATGCTGGCGTGTGCGGCAGGTTGCATCATCAAAAATTCGGCCGGCGCGGCGTCAACCGCCGCAGACTGGGCTGCTGGCGGGGGTGCGGGCGTTGGCAGGGGCGTTGAGGCCGGCGGCACAGTGAGCCCCGCAGCTTCGGCGATCCGGCGCATATCCTCTTGCCTGAAGTCGGCTACAATAGTTTCAAGGTGCGCCGCGCCCGGGCCGCCGCGGAAGTCTTCGTAAAGTATGGTGTACTTGCCGATGGTGATCTTGTCGCCGTGGAAAAGCGAGACCTTTTTCACCTTTTTGCCGTTCACAAGTGTGCCGTTTAGCGAATTAAGGTCGGAAAGCGTGTAGGCGCCGCTTGGGTCAAGCTCGATCTTCACGTGGCGGCGCGAAATCCCCATGTTGGAGATGGGTATGTGGTTCTCCGGCAGACGCCCTATGAAAATCACGGGCTCGTCAAGCTCGTAGGATTTCACCTGCTCACCGTTAAAATAAACCGTATATCTCGTCATAACCCAAATCCCCTTGGCCTTGGCTATAAAGACGCGAGTACGTCCCTGATATAATATAGTTTCGGGCGGCGGCAAAACCAAATTCAAATTCAAAATATATGGAGTTGCATATAGCTGTTACCACAATATATATTATATAGAATTATGGGAAAACGCCGAATTTTTAGCTTGAGGGACGATTTTGTGCGCCCGGCCGCCCTTGCGGCCGCGTTTTTCGCGTTGCTCGCCGCCGATTTGTCGGCCGAGGCGGACCGCCGCCTTGAACTGCGGGAGCAGCTTGACTCGCTGGGGATGCTGATTCAGGAGCGCAAGCGCCAGGGCAAGCCCATAGAGGATTTGGAGGCCGCCTCTTCCGCCCTGCGCGACACTATCGCGGAACTGCGCGCCTCCGCCCCGCCGCTGCCGCCGTCGGACCTGCGGCCCGACAGCGCCGCCGGCTTCTCATTTCAGGCGTTTTTTGAGGATATTCTCTCTTTCAGGCCGCAGGGTACGTTCGATTGGGTTATAGTGGGTACGGGCCTCGTTGCCGTGCTGTCGGCGTTTATGCTGTTTATCGGCCTGATTGCGGGCAGGAATAAGCGGCCCGCCAAGCCTAAGAAGAAGGTTATCTCCCGGATGAATCTGGCCCCCACGGGCCGTCACATATCAGTTACCGACGCCGACGACGCCGGCGTTCTGCCCAACAGCGGCCCGGCCGGAACGCCTGTGTACGGACGCACCGGGCGTATTAACGCCGCCGGGGCAAACGTGTTGCCGACGCTGCCGCCCCCGCCTGAGCCTATGGCCAATTTGCAGTCGCTGGTGGAAAAACTGCGCGAGGCAGTACCGCCGTCCCCGCCCCCCCCGCCGGCACCACGGCCGGTACCGGCGCCTCCTCCGCCTCCTCCGCCTCAACCGCTCATTATCGACGCGCCGGACGGGCCGCCGCAGACCCAGTCGGCCAGAGCGCTGGAAACCGAAACGCTCGGTTCGACAAACGTCAACGACCTCATCGCGGCCGCGTCTGAAAACGGGCTAAGCGTTCAGGAAATATCAAGGCAGTATCAGGTCAGCGTAGACCAGGTGCGCCTGATCCTCAAGATGATGAACAAGTAGGCGATGATACACGACGCGCCGTATCTCACCATAAGCGACAGGGTTATCCTTAGGGATTTTTTGGGCCGGTTCGGGATTGATGCCGGGGACGGTGTTGGGGCGCTGATACCCAAAGTAGCGGCGGCGTTCTCGCACGTACCCTACGAAAACCTCACGAAGATCATCAAGGCCGACGCCCTCGTAAACCCACAAAGCGCAATGCGGCTGCCCGATGAGGTTATTGGGGATTATTTGCGCTGGGGGACCGGCGGCACGTGCTTCTCGCTGACCGCGGCAATAACGGCGGTTTACGACGCGCTCGGAGTCCCTGCATATCCGATACTGGCAGACAGGCACTACGGCGCGGATACGCACAGCGGGGTCATAATACAGCATAACGCGGAACTGTACATCATCGACCCCGGATACCTGCTGTTTACCCCGGTCCCGCTGGCCGGCGGTGCGTCCACATTTATTGATACGGGGACGAATACCCTGGAATTGAAACCGTTAGCCGGCGGAGACAGGGTCGAGCTGTATACCATACGCGGCAGGGACAGGAAGCTGCGGCTGACTTATAAGATAACGCCCGTAGACGCCATGCGGCTGGCGCGGGTGTGGGAGGCGTCGTTCGCGTGGGAGATGATGACGTACCCCGTGCTTACAAAACGCGCCGGCGGGGCGCAGCGGTACTTTCAGGGCAGCAAGTTTATGGTCTATACGCTAAATGGGAGCAGCAAAAAAGTTGTTGACGGGGACGATAAGGCAAAGGTCATCGCCGCGTCGTTCGGCATCGACCCGAATATCATCAGAAAAGCGCTGGAGATTGTGGGATGAGAATTGGGATGGATATGGATAACATAAACAATCCGGGCCGCCCCCGTTTTTGCCGGAGGGATGAATAATGGCTGATGTCAGGCAAGCCGCGCCGGTAAAATATTTCGCCGCCGTACTCTATAAGGGCCGCGATGATTTTGCCCGCGCCCTGCAATGCCTTACTGAGAGATGGGGCGCGATAGACATATCAGGTACAGAACGCGAATTTGATGTTACCGGTTATTACGGGCCGGAGATGGGCGCGCCGCTGTTCAGGACGCTCGTGTCATTCGAAAAGCTGTACGACCCCATGCTGATTGTCGACATGAAGCTTGAGTGCAATGAGATCGAGCGGCAGCTATCGGTTGACAGCAAAAGAACGGTGAACCTCGACGCCGGGTACCTCGACCACAACAAGGTGGTGCTGGCCTCGGCGAAGGAGGCCGGGCAGAAGGTATATTTGGGAAAGGGGATATACGCCGATCTTGCCGGACGGTATAAGGAGGGGAAGTACCGCCCGTTCGAATGGTCGTTCCCGGATTTCCGCGATGGCAGGTACGATAAAGACCTGCTTGACATGCGGGCCGCGTATATGGCGCAGAAACGTCAATACTGTTAAGGTTGTTTATGGTGTGGATATGGGGATTGAGGGTAATATGGATAAATTTCCGTCAAACGAATACGAACTGATCCGGCGCATACAAAATCTGCTGCCGTCCGTCAATCAAGGGTCATATGATGTATTGATAGGCGACGACGCCGCTGTCCGCGTCAATAAAACGGCGGGGGAGAGGCTCGTTATCACGGCAGACATATCCGTAGAAAACGTCCATTTTTCTCTAGATACGATGACGTTGGAAGAAATCGGCTACCGGTCGATGGTCAGCAATTTAAGCGACTGCGCGGCGATGGGCGCAAACCCCGACAGCGCGGTCGTCCAGCTCGTCTTCCCCAAAAAATGCGCAGATGTCAACACCGCGGTCGAAAAAATCTACGCCGGCTTCGCCCGCGCGTGCGAAAAATGGAATTTCCCTGTCGTTGGCGGAGACTTGTCGGGCGGTAATGCGTGGACTATTGGGATTACGTTGATAGGCTCCGTCCCCCCCGGCGGCAGGATACTCAAACGCACGGGCATAGTTGACGGAGATGTACTGTGGATGACCGGCATGCCCGGCGAGAGCGCGGCGGGACTGGCGGCGCTTTTGCGGTGGGGGAGGGATAAAGTCCCATCAGGGTATCAGCGGTTAATCAAAGCGCATATATCGCCGGCGCCGAGGATAAGCGAGGGGCGGATGTTTGCCGCGTGCCAATCAATACACGCCATGATGGATTTGTCTGACGGTTTGTCCAAAGATGTCGGGACGCTGTGTTATGATAACGGTTTGGGGTTTATTTTTGACGATGATTTATCCCCGTCGGCAGAAATGCGAAATCTCGCGGACGAACTGGGCTGCGGCTGGAGAGACTGGTTCTACCACGGCGGCGAGGAGTACGAATTATTGATAGCGTGCGCCCCATCCGTTGACCCGCGCGAAATCATCCACGCCCAAAACACCACGCGCCTGGGCCGTTTCGTGTTTGGGCACCCGAAGATGTTCATCGGCGCGGATGAACTGATATCTAAAAGCTGGGATCACTGCCGGGACTAAAACCCCTGTAACCCGCAGCACCTCGTGCAAACCGGCATCAGCCCCTTCTTCATCTCCCGCCTGAACTTCTTGAACTCCTCCCCGTTCCAGATATCGTAGAACCCCTGCGTGTTGATATTGCCGGCGGTAAAGTCCTGATAGTCACGGCACGGCGTAACGCGCCCGTCCGGCGATATTTCCGCCGTATAGTAGATGCTCTCGCACTTGGGGTATCCGCAGTGCCACGAGTGGTCGCTGTAATACCTGCGTATCTGCTCCTCCGTCTCAATATCCGGTATTATCTGGGGGATGCACACTTTGCCCTTGGACATTGCCTTTACCTGCTCTAACTGCTCGGCTGTTACTTTGGGGTCCACATCGTTAAAGCAGCTTTTCAGGTACCCCCGGTGGTTCTGCGGCTTTTTCCCGAACCTCAGCTCGAACACTTTTTCGTGCATCTCCGCGCGCTCTTCGGTTATGAACCATCCGAAGTAGAGCGGGTGCAGCTGCGCCTTGTCCAGCACCAATTTGTGTATCTCCGTCAGGTGCGTGTAGTTGGTGTTGGATATGACGGTGATGGGTATGACAAGCGGGAATTTCAATTTTTTGCGCGCCTTGATCTCGTTCGCCTTTTCCATCACGGCCATAGTCTTCTCAAAATTGTCGGACACTCCGCCGGCGGGCGCGCGCATGATGTTCTGCGACGCGGAGTCCCACCCGTCGAGGCTGAGGAAGAGTATGGTGAGGGCGCCGGTGTCTATCAGGTCCTCAAGTATCCTGTCGAGGTCTTGCGCGTTTGTGACTACGGAGCCGCGCAGGTCGTGCCTCGCCATCTCCTCGAAAAGCGGCAGCAGGGGCTTCCACATGGTCGGTTCGCCGCCCCAGATGTAGTAGAACGGCTTGTCGCGCCGGGTTTCGAAGAGCACGCGCTTGACAACGTCGAAGTCGAGCTGTTCCAGCTTATCGCCGCGCTCCAGTTTCTTGCGCAGGTGCCCGTTTTCCCCCCACTGGCCGCAGGAGCCGCAGCGGAGGTTGCACACCTCGTTTACGCGCAGAGATATTTGGCCCACCGGGACGTCCTTATCCGGGTTGCGGGGCAAAAAGTATTTCCTGAACTGCTGCACAGCCATGTGGGGAACCTGCGACTCCGTGAGCATGGCCGGGAGCATCCAGTGGCGGGCAAAATCAATCGGCAGAAGGGCTTTACCATTAAATTTAGACATTTTTACGTTCCGTTGCTGATAAGCGTAAGTTCATGATATTCAAACACATCGGGGTGGTCAGAGGAAAGCCGGGAAGCAGACTCGAACTGCCGACCTGCTGATTACGAATCAGCTGCTCTACCGACTGAGCTATCCCGGCGCAAATACAAATATAAGTTATTGCGGGGCCAAATGCAATAGTAATCACAAAAAATGTCAAATTACCGTCCGACCCGAATTGCATCAAATTAAATCTGACTGGAGTAAATTCATCCCGACAGGAGGCGCAAGAAGCCCGGCAGGCGGTCGCGAAATACCAGAATCCGCGTTTTTTAGAGGTTTTATGGCGGATATGGCAGGCGTCCGACTTCATGTGCTCCCGCCGGCTCAAAGCTGTTATTTTGGACTGACTGCTGTACTACGAGGGGGAGTATGGGCCCGTGGACGCCCAGACCAAGGCGCTCTTGCTGACGGTCAGCACCGCAACCCTTGACCGCCTCCTCAAGCCGCTCCGGGGCCGTTTTGGGAAGGGTCTCTGCGGGACTAAGCCCGGCCCGGATCCCGATACGGACGGAGGACAACTGGGACATTACCGCCCCTGGGTTCATGGAGGCGGACACGGTGGCCCACTACGGCAGTTCCTTGGCCGGGGACTTCGTCTGGAGCCTCACAATGACCGATATCCACACCGGGTGGACCGAATGCAGGGCCGTGTGGGGCAAGGCTTGGAGCAAGCAGGTTCACGACATTGAACGGAACCTGCCGTTCAAGCTGCGCGGGTTCGTCCGTATTGACAACTCTGCCCTTTTTGCGAGGAAAAAGTTACAATTTAAAGTAATAGATAGAGTAACGAGCCAATTATATGTACTGTAAGCAAATGTCTCAATTTTTTTTGCCAGCAAAAAAAAATTCCTGCGATCCCCCAAAAGGNAATAAATAAATATGTCCACAAAATGCTATGTATCGTATAATACCACGAATATTCCATCACCCCACAAATGGTAACGAAATTATACGTTAAATATAATAAACAAAAAATACACCATGCAATTCTGACAATTTGCCATATTAGATTTGGGTTAACCTTTAATTTTGTTCTTTTACGTATACAATTCGGCATGGAGTTAGTAGTCCCGTTCGAGGTAAATTTTGAATACTCTAACGTCAGTAGTATTACCAATTACGTTCATACCAAACGTGTATTCATAATT
>WQTH01000011.1 GCA_009786415.1 Chitinispirillia bacterium
GGGGGGGGGGGGGGGGGGGCATATGTATGCCATACCGGCTTGCTCTTGTCAAGCAACCGTTAAGGCGAATCATCGCCGGGCATACCGTATGTGTGGCGGTCAACGCGAGCAGAACCAATGCGCCCAATACCGCAAGTACCATCATCACCCATCACCCCATGTCTGCAGACCGGCAGGGCCAAACATCCGCCCCGCCAAATTCTATATAATATGAATATATATTACGGGTATTTAGCGTGTCAAATTTTTTTTGCGGGTGGGTGCGGTGCGGGGCAGGGGAGCCCTATACCGCCATTAACGGGGACAGGTACCGGCACATCACTACCCCCAGCTGTCTGTAAACATATATCTTAATTATATCATTTCACCTCAAATAAGCCAACCTACCGCCCCTGTCGGCATTTATTTTCAATTTTAGGATATTTTTTGCTTGATTTCCGCCCGCCCAAAAATTATTTTTATTTTTCGGCGTTTTTTTATCCTATAATTTGAGAAAATTAACCTTAAATTTAACTTTAAACATAGCTTCAGGAGGATTTTGATGGCTAAGAAGTACGTGTACTCTTTCAGTCAGGGCAAGGCCGACGGCAAGGCCGACATGAAGAATCTGTTGGGCGGTAAGGGTGCGAACCTGGCCGAGATGTGCAACATTCCCGGTATTCCGGTTCCCGCCGGCTTCACCATTACCACGGAGTGCTGTACCGACTACTACGCCAACAAGGCGAAGTTCCCCGAGGGGATGATGGAACAGGTCGAGAAGGGCATGAAGACCATGGAGAAGGCCATGGGCAGAAAGTTCGGCGACGATAAGGNCCCCCTCCTCCTCTCCTGCCGCTCCGGCGCCCGCGAGTCCATGCCCGGCATGATGGAGACCGTTCTGAACGTTGGTCTTTGCAGCGCTACGATCCCCGGTCTTATTGCCAAGACGGGCAACGAGCGTTTTGTGTACGACTCGTACCGCCGCCTGATGATGATGTACTCCGACGTGGTTATGGAGAAGGCCGAGGGCATTGAGCCCAAGGGCGGCCACGGCATCCGCCTCCAGCTTGAGCATCTTATGGACGAGCTTAAGGAGAAGGAAGGTTACAAGGCCGATACTGCCATGACCGTTGAAGATTTGAAGGAGCTTTGTGAGGCTTTCAAGGCGAAGATCAAGGCCTCTTTGGGCAAGTCGTTCCCCGACGATCCCTGGGAGCAGCTCAAGGGCGGCATAGGCGCGGTTTTCAAGAGCTGGAACGGCAAGCGCGCTATCGCCTACCGCAATATTGAGGGCATCCCGCACGGCTGGGGCACCGCCGTCAACGTGCAGGCGATGGTTTTCGGCAACATGGGCGAGACCTCCGCTACGGGCGTGGCGTTTACGCGCAACCCGGCCAACGGCGAGCGCAAGTTCTTCGGCGAGTACCTCGTAAACGCTCAGGGTGAAGACGTCGTGGCCGGCATCCGCACCCCGGAGCCCATCAACGAGTCTACAAAGAACGAGCACACCGCGCACCTCATCTCCCTTGAGAAGAAGATGCCTAAGCTCTACGCCCAGCTCGACGAGATACAGAAGAAACTTGAGAAGCACTATAAGAATATGCAGGACCTTGAGTTCACGATTCAGGAAAACAAGCTCTGGATGCTCCAGACCCGTAACGGCAAGCGTACCGGTATTGCCGCGGTCAACATGGCGATGGATATGCTCGAAGAGAAGCTCATCGACCTCGAAACCGCCCTCACCCGCGTTAAGCCCGTTCAGCTCGACGAGCTTCTCCACCCTGTTATCGACCCGCACGCCGAAAAGCAGGCCGACCTGCTCGGCAAGGGTCTGCCCGCCGGCCCCGGCGGCGCGTTCGGCGCGCTCGTTTTCACCGCCGAAGATGCCGTAAGGTGGGTCAGGGACGGCAAGGCGAAGAACGTCATCCTTATCCGTGAAGAGACGAACCCGGAAGACATTGAAGGTATGCGCGCCGCTCAGGGCATTCTGACGGCCCGCGGCGGTATGACGAGCCACGCGGCGCTGGTCGCCCGCGGCTGGGGCAAGTGCTGCATTGTAGGCGCCGCCGATTTCGAGATCGACGTAACCGCCAGGACGGTCACCGTTAAGGGCCGCACGCTGAAGGAAGGCGACATCGTTACGCTCAACGGCACGAAGGGCTGCGTTTATTCAGGCGCTCTGCAGATGATCGACGCGACCGAGAACCCTCGCTTCAAGGCGTACCTCAAGCTCATCGACAGGTACAAGGTGATGAAGGTCCGCGCCAACGCCGACACGCCTAAGGATGCCGCTATCGCCCGCGCGTTTGGCGCCGAGGGCATCGGCCTCTTCCGCATCGAGCACATGTTCTACGGCGAGGGCAGCGAGCAGTCGCTCGGTTATCTGCGCCAGATGATCATGTCGAGCGGCGCCCCTGAGCGCAAGGCCGCTCTCGACAAGCTGTTCCCCTCCATGAAGAAAGACCTTAAGGACACGATGAAGGCGATGGCCGGTTTCCCGGTAACAATCCGCCTCCTCGACCCGCCCCTGCACGAGTTTGTGCCCACCAAGCCCGAAGGCCAGGATGACCTCGCCAGGGCTTTGGGCATAAGCATCGACGAGGTGAAGAAGCGCGGCGAGGGCCTGCACGAGGTCAACCCGATGCTTGGCCACCGCGGCGTACGCCTCGGCATCACCTACCCCGAACTCACCGAGATGCAGGTCCGCGCCATTCTGGAAGCCGGCGCGGAGCTCGTCAAGGAGGGCACGAAGGTTGTCCCTGAGATCATGATCCCGGTTACCTGTACGGTAAATGAGCTCAAGGATCAGCAGGAAATAGTAGACGTGGTTGCTGCCGATGTCAAGAAGAAGTACGGCTTGAAGAGCTTCGACTACCTCTGCGGTACGATGCTTGAGATCCCCCGCGCCTGCCTGCTCGCCGACGAGATGGCGCAGGTGGCGGACTTCTTCTCGTTTGGCACCAACGACCTAACGCAGATGGGTTTCGGTTTCAGCCGCGACGATATGGGCAGTTTCATCGCCCCGTATCTCGAGAAGAAGATTCTGGCGGAAGACCCGTTCCTGAGCATCGATCAGGCCGGCGTAGGCCAGCTGGTTCGTTACGGCGTTGAGCGCGGCCGCAGCATTAAGCCGAAGCTCAAGATCGGTATCTGCGGCGAGCACGGCGGCGAGCCTGAGTCTGTGAGGTTCTTCTACAGCCTCGGCCTTGACTACGTAAGCTGCTCACCCTTCCGCGTGCCTATCGCCCGCCTCGCGTCCGCTCAGGCCGAGATCGCGGCGAAGAAGGCCGACAAGAAAGCAGATAAGAAGTCTTCCGCGAAGAAGGCCGCAAAGCCCGCCGCGAAAAAGTCTGCTAAGAAGAAGGCCGCGAAGCCTGCCGCGAAAAAGGCTGCAAAGCCCGCCGCGAAAAAGGCCGCGAAAAAGAAGAAGAAGTAAACGTTGATGTTTAGCGGTAACGCAGGGGCGCGATTTATCGCGCCCTTATTTTTTGCGTTTATTGAAACCGCTATTAAATATTATNCCCGCACCGCCCTGCAAGCTGCACGGCAGCCATGATGTCGCCGGACGGCGCAGGTATAATATTTAAGAGTGGGATATTATAATCAGGATAACCCATTAATCAGGTAAATCAAGGTTCAGGCAATGATACAATTCGACTTGCACGTCCACAGCATCTTCAGCCAGTGCGGCATCCACACCGTCCTCGAACTGCTTGAACAGGCTAAAATGATCGGCATGAAAGGCTTCGCTGTGACTGACCACGGTCTCACTCTGCCCGGCGGGCGTCTGAACGGCCCGTTCTTCGAGCGGTTCAAATCGCCATGCCCGGATGTCAAGATACTGAAAGGCGTCGAATGTAATTTGCTCGACGAAAACGGCAATATTGACGCTCCGTGGTTCTTTATTAAATTGAAAGTGATAGATATAGTGCTGCTGGGCATCCACCCCAATACGCATAAAAAATTGGGTATCGACGCCTATACGGATATGTTGATCGCCGCGATACGCAAGAATCCCTGCATTGATATCATCACGCACCCGAATGACGTCAATTACCCCGTTGACTACAAACGTCTGGCGCGCGAAGCGAAAGCCGCCGGGGTTGCCGTGGAGCTGAACAATTCTAAAATCATGCTTGCGCGGGCAGATATAGAAAGCGCGTACGATCTGGTTCGCGCCTGCTTGGACGAAGGCTGCTCCATGGCCGTAAACAGCGACACCCACGCCATCCACGAGCTGGGGTTGGACGATTCCGTAAGGCCCATCCTGAAAGATGTGGGATTCCCGGAGGAACTGATTGTCAACCGCGACGAAGAATCGGCGTTGGAATTTATAGAAAGCCGCCGCAAGAACAAGGTGAAAACCGATTAATCGGAATCAAAAAAACATATAGGGGTGACGGTCCCCGCTCATCCGCGATATTGGACAACACACCATCCTGCAAAAAAAGGGGACGCGATAAATCGCGCCCCCGTTACCGCAAACATCAAATAAAAACATTACCGCAGGCTACAGCATAATTACAACATCAATACGACACCGCCTTCAGGGTTCTGGTTGTGTTTTTCCCTTCTAGTCTCAGGAACACAACGCCCTTGGGGAGGTTGTTGAATTTCAGGTTTGCCGTTCCGTTGGCCACTTTGCCGCTTCTGATTGTTCGGCCGCGCGGGTCGATCAGTTTGTAGGCGGTGTAGCCGTGGTTGGACGGCAGCGCTGCGGTGAAGCCTCTTGCGCCGTTTGTCAGCACAATGTTCGCCCGCGCGGATTTGCTGGCGCTGTACCGTACCGACACGTTGGGCGTATCGGTGCGGATGAGTTCGAAGTAGTCGGTGTAGACTGAGCCGCTAAAAGCCAGTACTATCGTATTCTCGCCCGTTTTTAGCTCTATGGATAAGGGGAGTTGTATCATTGAGTAATTGGATGCGGCTGTACCGCCGGTGCTTGCGACGCTTATGCTGCCGACAGCCGTACCGTTTACTGTCACGGTGAAACTGGTTGGGTTATTTGCGGCGATTCTGAACACTACGTCGCGGTATCCAGCGTCATCGGCGGATATGTTTACCGTATAGTTCGCGGTGGTTGCGTTTGGGTTGCGGACGTATGTCATGTTGCCGCTGACTGCGCTGCATGCTGTCGTGCTGGTCCATATATCGGTGGGGCAGGTGGCAGGGGCCGGAGTCATGCTTTCCGCCTGAATCCTTATAGTATCGCCGCTCGTGTTTTTCGGGGGGTCGCTGTCTTTAGTGAAGTTGGCGCGGATTGCCGCGTTGGAGCTTAGTGAGACCGTTGTCGACGCGGAGGTCGCGTCGACGAACGTGGCATTGCCGGAGACCAGCGTCCAGTATTGGAACGTGTAGCCGGTATTGGCGGAAGCGGTTATGGGGGTCTGCGACCCTGAGTTGATGTTCGCCTGAGATGTCGGGTTAACTGATCCGGCCTCTGTCGGGTTCGCGCTGGCTGTCAGCGTGTAGGTAGAAGGTATAACGATCGGATTATCGGGAATGTTCAATTTGTTGACTTCCTCGCCGAAGAACCTCATGCGGTTGTTCCACCATGTTTTGAGTCCGTTGACTCTGGTATCAAATGTCGCCATGTTTGTGGGTTTGGCTTCTCCCTGCACGAATCCCCAACCGCCGCTTGAACCGCCGTACGCGTTGAAGTTTTCAATTACGCGTGGCCTTATGAAGTTGGCGATGGAGTCTACGAGCGCCGGTATGGCATTGAAATCGGCCTGGTGTTTGTCCCACGCATTTTTGAACGCTCTCAGAAATTCGGGGTCGTCCCAGAGCCTCTGGTAGAACGCGTGTTTGGGCCTTATGGGCTCGTTGTATGTTACGTAGTGAGTGGGGAAGCTCTGCGTCGGGTGGACGCCGGCGGCCAGATCGAAGTCCCATAGCGGGCCGGCGAAAATGCGCTGCGCGGCTCCGTCTTTAAAGTCTCTGAACGCGTAGTTGGAGCCGGGCTCCGCGCCGTAACTGCCGCCGCCGAACATTCCGCCGCCCTGCTGTGCCATCGCCTTGTTGTTGAAGTCGAAGTTATCTATAAGTTGCTGTATCAGCACGTATTTGGCCCAGCTGTCCATGTCTATCATATCGCGGTAGCCGTTGTTCGGGAAACCGCTCTCGGCCATTTTGTTAGTCAGCGCGTTGACCTCATCCATAACAAATTTTACAGCGTTAACAGTAGTATTGGAAGCAAGAGTGGGATTGTTGGCTGAACCGGTCCAGCAATTGTCCAAGCTGCTTACGTTGTTGGCGCATTCCACTTCCGGCGACCTTATGCGCGTAAACATCTGGTATTGGGTTGTCCTCTGCTTAACCTGGTCCGGATCGGCGTCATGGTAGTCGAACTCAACGAGCCAGCCCTGTACCTTGTCAACATTCACTCTGTCTTTCTTTACCTGAATCTGCTCGGTCAGCTGGTAAATTCCCTTGTAGCTGTTGTTTATGTAAAGTTCTACAAACTGGGATGACGGTGTATACGGGAGCCCCAGGCGCTGGCCGAGCGAAAAGGCCACGGCGTTAAGCGCCATGGTGTGGTCGTAGTAGTTGGCAAGCAGAACCCAGCTGTTCGCCTTGGGTTTGCCGAAAAGCGATTGCTCTTTGGCGAACTTGATGCGGTAGGGCTTCTTGTCCATGCCGGCGGTAGAGTTACCGCGCACACGGATGGAGTCCGCCTGTATCTCCCCCTGAACTATATCTACCGTAGGGTGGCCCGTCAGCTCGAACTTCGTCATCCTGACGTAGTTCATGGTTTGAGCCCCGCCGAAACTGCCGCCGGATACAGTCGGTTCACGGTCGGCGGTGATCCTCATAACAGGAAGCGATGAAGATTGTGCCAATACCAGCGTACTCGCGCATACGACAAAGGCCGTTGCCAGCCTTACTGCTAAAGATTTGTGTTTCATTAAAGCCTCCCCCCTTATTTTTAAGGAGCAAAATGGTTTACCGGTTAATGTTTATGTATACTGCCGTCATACTTAAATAAAGACTTAAACAGGGGTGTAACCCTGCGTGAATATTATAATATAGATAATATGGCGGCCATTATTTTCAAAGAAAGATAACTTTAAGGTACAGTAAAAGGTAGTGTGATTTATGTACCTTTTATCAAAAAATTACCACTACCTGACTGTCGAACCTGTACCGCCTGACGTTCGTCTCTCCGTCGAGCATTCTCCACCTTACCTCAAACGTATTTCTGAATTGATACGCAGATTTGTTCGCAAAGCCCAGCGTCAGCCCAGCGCGCAGCTGCGTGTCGAAGCTGCCGCTTTCGACATCTTCCCAGTACATCGCGAGTTCCGCCAGCGGGATGATTTCACGCAGCGACTGCCACGGCAGGGNGATGGGGTACTGTTCCTTAACGCGTACGCCAAGTATGTAGGCGTCGCGGCCTTCGATCCATTTCGTGCGCGGGTTTGGGTTGAGGCCGAAAGTCAGCTCGGCTTCGGAAACTAATATTGATGTGTGTTTGGATGACAGGGCCAGCGCGTACGACGTTGCGAGCCAGCTGTCTTTGTCGCCGTTGTGCATGATTATTGCCGAGAGGCCGAACTGTATGCTGCTGTCCAAGTCGTAAGATACGAAGTAGTTGTGCAGGTATCGCAGCGAGTCTTCCGTCGACCACGAAACGCTGCCCTGCAGGCGCAGGTCCCGGTTGATATCGTGGCGGTATTGGAGCGTCAGGTCGTGCCCCAAAAATCCCATATCCTCAAGCGAGGCGTTGATTATTGAGCGCCTGTGGAAATAGCGCTCTTCTACGCCGGTCCGCTCTTCGAGACCGAACGCTTTTTTCATTATGCCTGCGCGTATCGTGCCGGGTTTTGTTATGCTGTATTGGCCGTAGAGTTTGTCGACGACCAGAAACGTGTCGCGTATGTCGTACTCGATGCCCATTTCGGCGCGGATCCTTCTGACTGGGCGCGCGGAGATCTCTAACGTACCCTTGCCGATGATCCTTGATTCGGTTCTGTCGTCGGTAACGCGGTTGTTGATGTCGAACCCTGCTTCGAGCGTGCCGCTTAACCTGAAATCTGTAACCTCCCTCTCGGCCCTGCCGCCGCCGGAGGGAGCAGCGGGTGTTGCGGCTGCGGATTCCGCCGCCTTGCCGGATTTATCCTTTTTGGGCTTTGGCGCGGGTTCATCGGCGGGCGCTTCGGTTTTTTCCGATTTGTCCTTTGGCGGTTCGGTTTCCGGTGCGGTGTCGGGAGCTATATCGGCGTCCGTATCAACAGCCGTATTGGCAGTTGTGTCTGCGGTTTCATCATTTGCGGAAAACAGCGGGGTATCGACAGAGCCGGCATCGCTCACGCCAGCGGCGAACGCTCCGCTTACGGCGGTTAGCGCGCATATCGCTGCAACTGTAAATATTATCCGGCGCCTGCCCATCACCAATCCCTCCTACTTTCTTTTATAGACTAACTTTACCTCCGCGCTGTCGGTCAGGTAGTTCATCTTTATGATGACCACCTTAACGACATCGTACCCGAAACGGTTTTTGATATCTTCGTGCAGTTCCTTCTTTTTATCTTTGCCCAGCAGCTTCGTATTGTCATATACGAGCAGTATCTGGTCGGTCTGGCCCATAAAGACCTGATCGCAGAGGTATACGAACATGCACAGTATGACGTTGGCCCACAGCACCGCGAATATCGTAAGGTCGGCGGTGGCCAGCGAGTTGATAACGCCGAGTATGATGGACGCGAAGAGGAACGTCATCTCGCGTATCTGTATCTGCTCCGTGCGGTATCGCAAAATGGAGAGTATAGCGAACAGGCCGAACGCGAAGCCGGTGCGCACGCGTACCGACGCGAGCAGCGACGTCACCATGAAGATGAGTATGTTCGACACGAAGAAGCTGAACGAGTATTCGCGTATGCGGTGTTCCCGCGAGTAAATGAGGCTGATGAGCACGTACGCGAAGAGTATGTTCATCACGAAGCGCAGCGTCATAACGCCTATGAAGTTCCAGTCGCTCTCGCCGAGGTAGATTTTCATTGTTTTTTCGTCTACGAGGCGGCGCCAGTTGTTATTGTTGTTGTTGTTGCCGTCGCCCCTTGTGGTGGCGATTTTGGCCGCCGCCTCGGCCGCTATGGCGGATGCCTCGGCTGCTCTGGCTGCCGATTCCGCCGCCCTTACTCTTGGCCTCGAATCGTCGCCCGGCCCGGATTCCGATTCCGTTGCGGCTGCCGCCTCCGGTTCCCCCGTCATAGCCTCCATTGGGAAGAACGCGCGCGGGGTGAAGACCATCGCGGTGAGCGCAAGGATGAAAGCCGCGGCGATAACCATTGTTACGCTGATGCCGCTGCCGTTAATGCCTTTGATGTTGATGCCGCCCTTTTTTATGCCGGGCTCCCTGTTTTTCACGCTGCCGCCTCCCTTTCGAATGCCAGGCTCCTGAGTCTCGGCAAAAACCTGTTCTTTCTGGCTTCGTCGTGCGTCAGTGAGATCCCGATTGTGTATTTGGAGAACCCGCTGGGGTTCTTGTGTATGCTGCGAAAATACTCCTGCGAAAATGTTTTTTCCGGCCCCTTTTCGCGCTTCAGCTCGACTATGGCCGTGTCGTAGAGGCTGAAGTCGGTGCCGTTAAATTCGTACGCGAGGCCGAAGTCCAGCGTCATCCGCTCCGGGAAGTTCTTGTTGAGGAACGTTACGCGGTTAAAGAAGACGTTTAGCGACGGTATAAGCTGCCCCACGAACCCGTAGCCGTGTTTGTTGGTGAGCGCGATGAAGTGCTCGTCGAAGTCGGACAGGTTTTTGACCGCCGGGAGCATGGGAAATTGGGGGTTGGGCACTTCGTCCGCAATCCCATCCCTGCGCTGCCGGAACTTTATCGTCTTGCCGGTGTTCCGCTTCTGCTTGATTTCGTTGAATATCTTGCCGTTGCTCAGGTATTTGCGCGTGCGGAACTTGAACCTGTTCATCCTCTTGTTGTGGTGCAGGTTGAAACAGAGCAGGTCGGGCGTGTCGAAGTAGACCGTTTCGTAGCTCTGTATGATTAAATCCTCTATCTGGAGGACTGAGTAGTCGTTGCCGATGCTCTTCAGAAAGCCCTCTACGCCGTCGGTGCGCAGGACGAACTTCGTGTCGAACCTGTTGAGGAACGCCATGTTTTTCGAGTCCTCAAGCGAGGAACGGGAGAACGGCGCGAGCAGGCTCATGCACGCCTCTTTCGTTATCATCAGTTTGCTCCCTCTCTGCGGTTCGGCGCGTCGAGCGTTCCGCCGGTGTGCGTGTATGTTCCCCGGCAGTCGATATCCTGGCCGTCGCTCGCCCTTGCCTTCAGCGAGCCTGCGCTCATGCTGAAGTTCGCGCGCGTTCTTATGCCGTCGTTATCGGAGACGATATTGGTGTTGCCCCCGGTTATCGTCAGGCTGCCGTCTATATTCAGCCCGCGGGCGTACTTCGCGCTGCGGGCGTTTATACTCAGCGTCCCGCCGGATATTTCCATATTGCCCTCGCCGGGGTGGTTGTCTATGTCGTTTCCGACTTTGATGCCCGCAGCGTTGCTCGTGTCGGGCGGGATCACTATTCTGTCAATGTCCCGCGTACCCTCCGCCGTTATGCCGAGCGTACCGCCCCGCATACCCATGAACCCGCGCGTGCGTATCCCCTTGGCGCCGTTGCCGGTAACGTGTATTCTGACGTCGGATGCGCCGTCTATTATGGTGCTGTCTTCGCCGGCTATCCCGTGGGATTTTACGCCGGTGGTACGCAGGCGCACTTTTGCGTTGTTTATGCTGATGGTCTGGCCCTCAACCTCATTCTGTATAGCGTCGCCGGTACTTATGATCTGTATAGTCCCCCCGTATATGCGGATGTCGTCGTTGGCGTGGAGCCCGTCGCCGAGCGACTCGCGGATGGTGATGTGCCCGCTTTCGATGCGCAGGTCGTTATCAACCACGATTGCGTGGGCGGCCTGACCGTTCAGGCGGTCGCCGACCGCGCGGACCTCAAGGTAGCCGTTGCCGTAGAACGCGAGCCGCTTTTCGCTGAAAAACGTCCCCTTGGCGTCTTCGCCTTCTACAAAATTGTAGAGGTACGGCCCGTCGGACAATTTATTCTCACGCCCGCAGCCGCCGACTAAGTAAACGGGGATACCATAGGAAGATTGTATGTTTATTGCCGGCCCGCGCGGGTTTGTGATGTTTACGCCGTTGAGGTAGAATCCGTTAACAATGGGTATTCCGTAGAGGGTCAGCGAACCGTTGGGGGTTTCTCCGCTTAATACCATATTGAATATGGTACGCGCGTAGGGGGCCATTATGGCTATATGCCCGCCGTTTACCGTTACCGTTACCTGCTCTGTGATGGCCGGAGGGACTGTGAAGGTGGTGGGATCGTTACCGTTGAACTTGACGACGATAGCGTTGGGGATGCCGAGATCGTCCCGGTTTCCGTCCAACGTGTCGGCGATGGGGTTGTCGGCGCACCTGTATTCCTCTAATGTCCATGCCCCGCCGTTCCCGCCGTTGCCGCCGTTGCCGGGACCGGTGCTGCCATCGCAGGAGATAAACAGCGTAATCGCGCCTAAAATCAAACAAAATGTCAAATTTTTGTGTTTTTTCATCAATAATCTCCATAGGGGGATAATATTTCGTACATATATTACAATATAATAGAAAAAAAATCCCTGTCAAAGGAAAAAGTAAAAAATTTGTAAAATAAATGTAAATCATTGTTGTTAAGATTTCGTAATTTATATGAGGCCCCGGCCTTTTTCGGCGCCGTCGCCGGGTTTAATTTTTTTCGTATCGGTTAAAAAAAACCTCATACCGGTTTTGAATATAATATATATTATATATGTATAAGTGTATTTAGAGCAGATATTCTAACGCAAACCATGGGAATTCGTCAAATGAACCTCTCCAGAGAGCAGCTGTTGTCCGTAGGCAATCTGAAGCTGTCTGGCTGGTTAGACGGGCTGAATGACCATTTGCTTAACGTCTACTGCGCCACGCTCTCCGATTTTGTAGAGGATTTTCCGGGTATTGAGGCCGATCTCAAGAAGGCGCTTATTATAGGCGATTCCGGGGCGCTGTCGTACACGCTTTCGGAGCTTTCCGAGGTACTGGCGAATATCCATGCCGAGGAACTTGTGCGGGAGTGCGAGCGGATCCGGCAGTCGGTGGAGGGCGCCGATCCGGTGACGCTTGAGGCCGGCCTGACCGCTTTTCTCTCGGTCGTGGCCACGCTCTCGGTCGATATTCAGGTTGAGTATCATAAAAACGAGGACCCGGCGGGTCATCCGCCGCAAATACCCAAGGCCGGTGAACCGGGTGTGGGNGAGGACAGTCAGAAGAGTGTTTTGGCGGTTGACGACATTCCCATAACGCTGAATATGCTCAGGTCGGCGATTACAAACGCGGGGTACAAGTTCAACGGGGTAACGTCGGGCGCGGCGGCGCTGGACTTTATCACCAGGTTTAAGCCGGATCTGTTTATATTGGATATAGAGATGCCCAAGATGAACGGCTTTGAGCTCGCGTCGAAACTCATTGCGGCGTGTCAGAGCGCGCCCATTGTTTTTCTGACCGGCAACACGACGCGGGACTATCTGATGCGGGCGATCAGGCTCGGTNCGGTCGATTTCATAACAAAGCCGATAAACGCCGATACCGTTGCCCGCAAGGTTCAGAAAATTTTCGCGGGTAAAAAAGCTCAGGCAAAATGATCTGTACCCTGAAAATGTCCGGGCTGCCGGAGGGACACTGTTTTATGAAAAAGATCAGCGTTTGCATATTCGTTCTGGCTCACCTGATTACGGCAGCCTGCGGCGGCGCAGATGACCATGAGTCGGATTATCATCCCAGATACCCCAGTTGCAAAAACAATAAAGTCTCGCTTGATTCAGATGATGTACCTAATGAGATCGCCGCCATAGAGGCTATGACCGAGCGGCGGAAGGANGGACCTCTACAACTCTTTTACAGATGAAGAGCTGGCGTTCATAGACAGCCTGAAGTCGGGTAACATCGCCGTGCGCGTCGGCATCGTCAACGACGCCTATCCGGCGAGTTTTTACAACAAGGTCGAGAAGAAGTATCAGGGCATAGCTCCTAATATATTGGACGATCTGACGGAGCTTATCGGAATAAGGTTTGAGGTGCCGGCTATGGCGCATAATTCCACTATCGCGAACCAGCTGCGCCTGCTGAAGGATGGCGAGGTCTGCCTGGTTACGCAGGTGCTCTACTCCGAGTCGCGCAAGGACGACTACATTTGGAGCGAGACCCCCTATCTCTCATCCAAATTCGCGCTGCTCTCGAAGCAGGACTTTCCCAAAATAGACAAATACCGTGTGCGCTACCACAGGGTTGGGGTTATTGAGCGCTCTATCCACGCCGAGGTGTTTGACCGCTGGTTCCCGGGCCACAAGTACCGCATACCCTACCCGTCGGGCGACGCGGCGTTCAACGCGCTCGAAAAGGGCGATGTCTGTATGGTGATGATGTCGGCGAGTATGCTTCTGGCCATGACTAACTTTCGCGAGAAGACCGGGTACAAGGTAAACATAGGCTTCGACGAGTATCAGGAGTCGCGCTTTGGCTACGACAAGGACCAGGAGAGGCTGCGCGACATATTAGACAAGGCTATGGCGCATATCGACATAGAGGGAATACGGGACAACTGGATGACCCGCACTTTCGACTACTCCAGAAAAATAGCGCGGCAGGGGATGCGCTATGCCATTGCTATCGCGGTGATGGCGCTTATCGCCATGCTGATACTTATTTTCTTCTTCTGGAAGAACCGGGTGCTCCAAAGGAAACTTTTGGCCGAGACGGAGAACTACAAAGCCGCCGAGGCGAGGGCCGTAGAGGCGTCTAAGGTCAAGAGCCGTTTTCTTGCCAATATGTCGCATGAAATACGCACTCCCCTTAACGCCATCATCGGTATGTCGGAGCTGCTTGAGATGGAGCGCCTGTCGAGCCGCCAGCAAAACTACGTAAAGGATATCGGCCACGCGTCGCGTTCCCTCCTGACAATCATCAACGATATCCTTGACCTCTCCAAGATTGAGGCCGGAAAGCTGGAGCTGTGCCCGGTAGACTTCGATATCCGCGAGCTGATTGCGAACATCGTGTCCATGTTCAGGTTCATGGCCAATAAAAAGGACCTCCGGTTCATCTGCGAGGAGGATAATGAGAATCTGCCGAGAGCGCTTTACGGAGACGACGTGAGGCTGCGTCAGGTGCTTATCAACCTTTGCTCCAACGCGGTCAACTTTACTTCCGGCGGTTATGTGTGCCTCAGGGTAAGCAGCGCGGACGGGCGGCTGATATTCGCGGTGAGCGATACCGGCTCAGGCATAAAGCCGGAGGATATACCGCATCTCTTCTCGCCGTTTGCGCGCTCCGAGCAGTCCAAGCACCGCAATGTTACTGGCACGGGGCTTGGGCTTCCCATAAGCAAAACGTTTGTGGAGATGATGGGCGGCACTATAGAGGTTGAGAGTGTTTACGGCAAGGGTTCGACCTTTACGGTTTTGATCCCCATGATCGCCGGTGACGAGAGTAAGGTAAAAGGCTCCGGCAAGGACGCCGGCGGCAAGACAAGGGCTCAGGTAACGTTTAAGGCATCCACCGCGAAGGTTCTGATAGTAGACGATAACGATCTGAACCTCAAGGTCGCGTTCAGGCTCCTTAGCCTCTACGGCATGACTCCGGACATGGTTACATCCGGCGCGGCGGCGATAGAGGCTGTCCAAAGAACGGAGTATGATATGGTCTTTATGGATCACATGATGCCCGAGATGGATGGCGTAGAGGCGACAAAGAGGATACGGGAATTGGGCGGCGCCCGCAAAAAAGTGCCTGTAATCGCCCTTACCGCGAACGCGACGCAGGGGGCGAGGGAAGAGTTCATCGCCGCCGGTATGGACGATTACGTCTCAAAACCCATAGAGTTAGACAGTCTGAACAGGGTCCTTGAAAAGTGGATTTCGGAGGATAAGATTGAGGCTTATACATTAGATGTGGCGCACAATGTAAAAATAGCTCCCGGCGAAGAGGTGCAAAACTCCCTTTGGGATGACGTGGCCATGATTGGCGTCATAAACGTAGAGGTGGGGAAGAACAGGGTGGCTGGGATAGAGGAGATGTACCGGGAGATGCTGGAACTATTCTACGGAAGGCTGGCCTTGGACTGCCGTAAACTGGAAAAATTTTTGGCCGACGGCGATATTGGGAACTTCTCGATACTGATACACGGCCTGAAATCATCCCTTGCTACGATAGGCGCGTTGAGCCTTTCGGATCGGGCGCTGGAGCTGGAGATGGTGTCGAAGGGCGGCGACTCGGCCACCTGCCGGGATAAACTGCCGGGCCTTTTAGATGATCTGCTCGATTTAGGGGAAAAACTGGGCCGTATATGCGGTTTTGAGGGCGAAAAACCGGTAAACCGGCCCAAAGGCGAGGCCATAATCCTCGAAAAAGGGGCCAAAGCGGCCCTTAGCGCGGCTGAAATGTACGACGGAGACAAGTGCATCGAGGTCGTAGAAAAACTTTTGCAGTACGATTTTGGCCCGGAAACGGACGACATACTCAAAAAAGCGAGAACCGCCGTGAAAAACTTCGATTTCGAAGAGACTGTGTCGATGCTGAAGCGTATTTAAGGCTATTTTCTGCGTATTGCCAAAACATAACCCCATATTATTTTTTTTTTAATTTTCCCCCATTGGCGGTATATATATTATGATATTATGTCGGTTCGTTGATGTATTGGCAGGGATAAAGGTCGGTATAAAGTCAAAAAATGGCTGTAATTAACTTTAAACTATAACAAAAACTAATAACACAAAGAAACGAGGCAATTATGAGCTTTGAAAAGCTTCTGAGGCCGGAGTCTGTAGCAGTAGTCGGGGCGTCGGCTGAGCCCGGCAAGGTGGGATATTATATCCTGAGCAACATCATCAACGACGGGTTTGCGGGGCCGATTTACCCGATTAACCCGAGAGCCCCCGAAATTTTGGGGAAAAAGTGCTACAAGAGCCTTACCGAAATCCCAGGGCCGGTGGATTTGGCCGTGGTGGTCGTCAAGAGGGACCTGGTCCTGCACATCCTTGAGGAGATGGGGAAGAAGGGGACCAAGGCGGCAATCATCATCNCCGCCGGGTTCGGCGAGACGGGCGAGGAGGGCAGGGCCTTGCAGATGAATATGGTGGACGTGGTGCACCGGTACGGCATCACCATGCTCGGGCCGAACTGTCTGGGCCTTCTGAATCCGTGGCATAAGATGAACGCGTCGTTCGGCGGCGCGGCTGGTACTCCGGGCGGGATCGCGCTGATCTCCCAGTCCGGCGCGCTGCTCACCGCAGTTCAGGACATCGCCGCTCAGGGGAAGCTCGGCTGGTCGGTTCTGGCCTCCATCGGCAACAAGGCGTCGCTCGACGAGGTGGATTTCCTCAACGGGCTCAAGAACGACAACAATACTAAGGTAATAGCCGGTTACCTCGAAAATATCACAAAGGGCGCGGAATTCATCAAGGTCGCCGAGGAAGTGAGCCAGAAGAAGCCGATCGTGCTGTTCAAGGCGGGCCGTACCGACGCGGGCGCGAAGGCGGCGTCGTCGCACACGGGCAGTCTGGCGGGGGCCGATACTGCCTACGCCGCGGCGTTCGACAGGTTGGGCATCATCCGCGCCGAATCCATTGAGCACATGTTCGACGTCGCGATGGCGTTCTCCTACATGCCGCTTCCCGCCGGCAGGCGCGTAGCGGTGGTAACGAACGCGGGCGGCCCCGGCATCATGATGTCCGACGCGCTGGAAATGGCCGGCCTCAAGGTGGCCCACTTTGAGCAGGCGACCACCGACAAGTTGCTCGCCACGCTCCCGCCCGCCGGCTCGGCGCACAACCCGGTCGACGTGCTGGGCGACGCCACAAGCGACATGTACGGCAAGGCGATGGACATCGTCATCGAAAGCCCGGAGGTAGACAGCATGATCGTGGTGCTTACCCCGCAGAAGATGACGGATGAAGACAATGTGGCCAAGCACATCATCGAGCTTTCCAAGAAGACCAAGAAGCCGATATTCGCTTGTTTCATGGGCGCCGGCAGCATCACCAAGGGCGTGGAACTTCTGCGCGACAACAATATCCCGCAGTACGGCGTCCCCGAGCGCGCCGCCAAGGCCATGCTTGAGATGGCGCGCTACGCCGAGTTCAGGAAGCGCCCGGCCCGCAAGGTCGCGGAGTTCGATGTGGATAAAAAGAAGGTGGTGGACATCATCAAGTCTTACCGCGACAGGGGCGTAAACGAGATCGGCGAGATCGACGCCAAGGAGATCATGCGCGCCTACAAGTTTAACGTNCCCTCCGGCAAGCTCGCCAAGACCGCAGACGAGGCGGGCAAGTTCACGGATGAGATCGGGTACCCGGTGGTGATGAAGATTTCCAGCCCCGATATCCTCCACAAGTCCGATTCGGGCGGCGTGAAGGTTGGTTTGAACAGCCATGATGAAGTCGTCAAGGGTTTCGAGGACATGATGGTTGTCGTCAAGCAGCGCGTGCCGGGCGCGAAGATCGACGGCGTACTCCTCGAGAAGATGATCGGCTGCAAGGACGACAAGGAGGTCATCGTCGGCATGAACAAGGACCCGCAGTTCGGGCAGATGATCATGTTTGGCCTGGGCGGGATTTTTGTCGAGGTGCTGAAGGATGTCTGCTTCGGCCTCGCGCCGCTTACAGCCGAAGAGGCATTGGCGATGATCCAGAACACCAAGTCGTACAAGCTGCTTACCGGTGCGCGCGGGTCGAAGCCTAACGATGTTACGGCTATCGTCGAGAACCTGCAGCGCACGTCGCAGTTAGTGACGGACTTCCCTGAGATCGCCGAGATCGATATCAACCCGCTGAAGGTTGGGGTTGAGGGCGCGGGGGCTACGCTTTTAGACGCGCGTATCATTTTGACGAAGTAATGTATTGATGGAGTATTAATGATTGTGTGCTATCCCTGCGCAAGTGCGGGGATGGCACATTTTTTGTGTCCTGATACGGATGTGCCATTGTATATATGCAATCACCACAAGAAATAAAATCGCGCCTGTTCTCCCTCGTCAACAAGGGGATAAAATACGACCTTGACCGTATGTATAAGGCCGCGTCTTTATGCGGGGATCCGCAAGAATCGTACAAATCAATACATGTGGCCGGGACGAACGGCAAGGGGTCGACGTGTACGTATATAGAATCTATCCTTCGTCATGCCGGATATAAGACAGGGCTCTATACATCCCCGCACATCACCAATTTTGAGGAACGGTTTAAGATTGGCGGTATTGATATTTCCGAGGATATGTGGTTTGACGTTTACAAGGATCAGGAGCCGGTAATTAACGATTTGGGATTGACGTTTTTTGAGGCCGTCACTCTGATGTCATTCGAAATCTTTAAACGCAGCGGCGTTGACTACGCTGTTTTTGAGGTGGGGATGGGAGGGCGGCTCGACGCTACCAACATCATCACCCCGGAGGTATCGGTAATAACGAAATTGTCGCTTGATCATCAGGAGTATTTGGGAGACACGCTTGAGGCGATAGCGGGGGAGAAGCTGGGTATCGTAAAGCCCGGAGTCCCCGTAATAATGCTTGATCCCGTCAATCCGTCACTAAAATCGCTGGCAAATAAAAAATGTGTTGATTTTAATTCTGAGCTGACATTTATCAACGCCGGCGACGCTGGCGATATTATCTGCACCGGCGGGGGAGTATCATTCAATTGGGATAATCGCCGGTACGATATATCATTATCCGGCAGGCATCAGGTACAAAACGCGCTGCTTGCGTTAACCGTTATTAATAAGATTGTTGATATTGACCCTCAAACAATCTATACCGGAATGAAATCCGCAACCATTCCCGGACGTTTTCAGCTTATTACTGTCAACGGACATAATGTAGTTTTTGATGTAGGCCACAACGCCGACGCCGCAAATGTCCTTATAGATGCCCTTAACACGAATTTCCCGTCTCAAAATATCTTATATGTAGTGGGGATAATGAAGGACAAGGATGTTTCGGCGGTAATCAACACGCTGTCAGCCCGCGCGTCAATATTTTATTTCGCCAGACCGGCTACTGATCGCGCCGCCGACCCTAATGACTTGTCCGCGTTGACAGCCAGGAAGTGTATCATCAGCCAAACAGTAAAAGAGGCGTTTAATCAGGCAATCGCCGCCGCCAGCGCCAATGATATCATTTGTGTAACCGGTTCGTTTTACACCGTTTCCGAAGCGCTCGCCTGTTGATTTTACGCTGTTGGCCGCTGTGCAATATACTTCGCCGCTTTTTCGCGCAGTTCTGCCGGATTGGCCGGTTTATCCACATAGTCTGTGCCGCCAAAGCGTATTGCGTCCCGCGCGTGGGTGAGCGTTCCAGCGGGAGCCGAAAACAGTATCGGCGTTCTTTGGTGTTTTGGGAACTCTCTTATAACGTGTATCAGGTTGAATCCGTCCGACGCCATCATCTTATAGTCTAATATGAAGAGGTTTGGCGTTTTACGCGTTAAGAAGTCTCTGACCTCTTCTAATTTTGAGAGCATACATACGTTATATTTCTCGCGCAGCGTGTACAGAATGGCGAACTTTTTTTGCAACATTCCCTTGAGTGAGCCGCTGTAGTCGTCGTTCAGCGCGTGGCTTATGGCGCTAAGCATACTGAATATCTCATCGACGGCGAGGATACACGGTCTGGTATCTGAGTCATCGCCATACGTGGAGTATTCGCGCTCTTCCGGGTTCAGGTGGTACTCTATTCGCGTTATAAGGTCATGGTCGGAAAAGGGTTTTGATACATAATCGGCCGCGCCGAGGCCAAAGCCCTTTACTATGCTCTCCTTATCGTTTCTGCCGGTAAGGAAGATAACCGGTATGCTTGCGTAGCGCCTGTCGGATTTTAGCTTTCTTATTACCTCCCATCCGTCAACGTTTGGCATATTGATGTCTAAGAGTATCAGGTCGGGCGTTACATGTCCGAGGATATCGAACAGTACGTCGGCTGACTGCGCCGGAAATATCTCGTAGTAGTCTTTTAGCCTCCCTTTTACGGATACCAGGCTGAAATTGACGTCGTCTACATAAATAATTTTTTTGCGGATGCTCCCTGTGTACAAAACATTTTGCCGTTTCACCGGATCAAAGAGGCACTCTATGCGTTCTATCAGATCCGTGTCGGAGACGGGTTTGAATACGTAGTCGGCGGCGCCGAGGTTATATCCCTTGCGCACGCTATCCTTGTCAATCTTGGCGGAGAGGAACATAACCGGTATATTCGCGTAGCGTTCGTCGGTCTTTAATCTTATTATCGCTTCGTAGCCGTCAATCTGCGGCATATTGACATCTAATAGTATCAGGTCGGGCCTGACGTGCGATATAATGTCAAACAGGACGGTTACGGATTGCGCCGGATAAATTTCGTAATACTCCTTTAGTCTGCTCTTCAGCGACACAAGGCTGTAGTTGACATCGTCAACGTAGATAATTCTTCTTCGCAGATCAGGCATTTGTTATACCCCCATATACTATTGCGTTACTTTGTTTACAGGCAGGCGTATGCCTCCGTAACATTCCCTTACTATAACATTCTATACGTCTTTAAGTTTATCAACAATTTGCGCGAAACCCATTTTGTCCATACACTCCCGCAGCCACGCCGCGAGGCCGCCGTCTGAAGTATATTGATACTTTTCTATCTCTTCCATAGCCGCGTCCGCCCCGTCCATATTGTAGGCTTCGCAGGCCGCGCGAAGTTGTACGAGCGTTTCGGTATCTACCCTCTCCTTTTGTGGTTTGGGGTTTTCGGCGTCTACTGCCGCGATCATTTTGTCGAGATCGGCTATAAATTCCCGCGTGATGTCAAGGAATTTTTCGTTATGCTTGTCTATGTAGCCGAAATCGCCGGTTTTCGCCGCGTTTTCGAGTTGAGCCGCAGATTCGCCGAGTTGCTCCGCGAAAACGCCGAAGCTCGCCCCTTTTATGCTGTGGGCGGCCCTTTCGTATTCTGAGAGTTTCTCTCTGCCGGCGGTTTCTAAGGCGGCAAGCCTGTCGCGTACGGCTGCCGCGTATGTGCGCAAAACTCTCAGGTATGTCTCGTCGTCGCCCTCGTAGAGTTCCAGCCCTTTGGCGATGTTTAACCCGTCCNCCCTCTTATTTTGGAACCGCGATACTGCTTTATCGCCGTCCCTTATATCGGACTCTTTCAGATCAGGGTCCGTTTGGAATTTTGTCCCTGCGCTTTTATGGCGGCTGGTTTGCCGTCTTGCCGCTTCAATAACATCGGGAGGTTGCTTGTCGCGCACGAGTTTGTTCAGTATGCTGTCCATCTGGCGTATGTCTATGGGTTTGGAGATGAATTCGTCGAAGCCGTTTTGCAGGAAAATGTCGGCCTGCCCGGTTACCGCATTGGCGGTAAGCGCTACTATGGGGTGTGTGTACCCAAGCTTGCGCAAAAATTTTGTCGTCATTATGCCGTCCATTTCGGGCATCATGTGATCCATGAATACTATGTCGTAAACCTTGCCGCCCTTTATCTTGTCTATGGCTTCGCGTCCGCTCATGGCGGTGTCAATTTGCAGTCTGTAGAGTTTCATAAGGCCCACGGCTACGTACAGGTTTGTATCCACGTCATCAACTATCAAAACGCTTCCGTAGGGCATTGGGTCGCGTACCAGCTGGTGGCTCCTGTTTTGTGACGTCGAGTAGTTTATGCGAAACTGCCGCAGGTTGTCCGCCACTTCGCCGCCCAATATTTCGCTGTCTACCGTGGTCTGCGGCAGACGTACTGCAAACAGGGTTCCCTTACCCAGCTTGCTCTCTACATGTATTTCGCCGCCCATGAGGGTTACAAGGCGCTGGGTGATCGCAAGGCCCAGCCCTGTGCCGTTCACGGCGCGCCCGGCCTTTTGATTGAAACGGGAGTACTCATCAAACATTTTGCTCAGCTGCTCTTTCGTCATGCCGTGCCCGGTATCCCGCACGCTCAGTATAAAAATAATGCTGTTTTCCTTATCAGGCACGGATTCGGCGGTTACGGAGAGCGTGATCGTGCCGCTGTCGGTGTACTTGAAGGCGTTGGATAGCAGGTTGTTCAAAATTTGCTTTATGCGAAGCACGTCGCCAATAAGTTTAGCCGGAATGTGTTCGTCTACCTCAAGCTCAAAGTTGATGGGTTCGTTATCTATTTGTATCATGTTCAGCTGGACCGCGTCGTTTATCAGGTTCGCGGATTTGTACTCTATCGGCATTATATCCAGCTTGCCGGCCTCTATTTTGGAGAAGTCCAGAATGTCGTCTATGATGCCGAGGAGCAGGGTGCACGATGTGTATATTTTATCTAACCCCTCCTGAATATCCTTTGGAAGCCCGTCGTATTGCGTCATGATCTCGGTAACGCCGAGAATAGCGTTCATGGGCGTGCGTATTTCGTGGCTCATATTTGCCAGAAAAGTAGACTTGGAGCGCGATGCAGCGAGCGCAGTTTCGGCCTGCTCCTTACGCTTGGTTATGTCGTGCGCTATGCCTACAACCCCCACCGGTTTGCCGTTGAGCATAAGCGGTATCTGGGTCGTTTCATAGAGCGGGGTTGTACCGTTGATATGCGGTATACGCTCTTCGAAGGTAATTCTGCAGCCTTCTCGCATAACCTCGCGGTGCTTTTCATTGAACCGTTCCGCCATATCGGCGGAGAGTCCGAGGCTTTCCGTGTTGTTCTTGCCTATAACATCTTCCATGCCGCGCCCAAAATGCTCCAAAAAGGCTTTGTTGCAGTGCATGAAATTCAGTTCGGCGTCTTTGGTAAAGATGAGGTCGGGTATCGAATCAAACAGCGTGGAGAGGGTGGCTGTTTGAAGCGCGATCTCGTGCGTCTGTTTTTTTTCAAGCTGCTTGCCGGCGCTGTGGCTTATTACAAAAAGAACTGTGACCAGAGTAAGCACACATAAGGAAAGCACTACAGAACCTATTAGCCACGGCATCTTGGCCTGCGCTATTTTCAGGCGGTAGTCGTAAGCTCTGTACTGCCAGCGTTCCGATACGGTTTTGATATCAATCAGCCCGAGCGCCTTGTTGATAATTGAATGTAAAACCCGCTGGTCTTTATTGATGCCGAATGTTGATTCAAAATTGTGGTCGAACATGAGGTTGACTTTAAAGCCGGCAAGCTCCAGATAGTTTGTAAGATAGAGGAGGGTGTTGTAGCTGTTCATCAGCATATCTACCTCGCCGTCTATCAGGGCGTCGAGGGCGGCTTTCTGGGTGTTGTATATTACGGTGTTTGGGTGATTTGGGAACCATCTCATAAAAAATTCTGTATGGGCGGTGCCTTTGCACAACCCTATTCTCTCCGAGTAAACTTTGTTGATGGTTATGTCGGGATGTCCCGATTTGGATATAAGCACAGACCTCGCCATCATGAGCGAGCTATTGGGCCACAGAAAGCGCCCTTCCCTGTCTCTCGTGCGTATCAGTTCCGAAATCATATAGGTGTCTCCGCGTTCAAGCATCTGAAGCAGCTCGTGAAATCCCGTTCGCGTATCGTTGGCAACCGTGAAATTAAGCCCGGTAAACATTTCTACCTGTTTTAGTATGTCAAAAGATATCCCCCGCCACTCGTTATGATTGACACTGTAGAAACTGACAGGGTAGTTGTCGTATTCGGCTGCGAACGGGATAATCGGGTTTTGGCGTATGTACTCGATCTCCTCTTCTGTGAGCATGGCAGAGAGCTTGTACGTCATGTACTCGTTGCGTCCATCTTCGTAGAGCTGGTTCAGGTGGCGCATGGCTCTGGCGTTAAGCGCTTTTTGTACGACCGATATAAACGGTAAAAATTTTGTATTCCTTGCCGTAAAGGAGACTGGCGAGTATATAAGCGGATGAAAATTTTCTGTTACCATATTGCCGTAACGTTCAAAAAATAACTCGTGTACCCCTTCGGTTATAATGACATCGGCCTTGCCTGATTTCAACAGTTCGTACGCCTCTTCGTATCCCGGCGCGTATACAGGTTCAAACGCTTCTGCCGCGTAAGCCAGAACGTTATCGGCGATTGCGGTATTTTCTCTAAGCGCGTAGCGCGGCAGGCGCGTTTTGGCTATCTCCTGAACAGGCGCGCTGCCGGCGATGCGGTACTGCTTTATTGCGCGCTGGGCTATTGGTTCGGTCATAATATAAGTTTTTCGCAATTCATCGTTTGCCGCCAGGTCTCCGGTGAAATCAATTTCGCCGCTTTCTAATCCGTCAAGCAGGGCCGCCCACGTGTAATGCTTTGGAATAAACGGAATACCGAACAGCTCGGTCATCCATTCGCAAAAAAGATGTGTGTACCCCTTTATTTCTCCGTTCGCGTCTATAAACGTTTCGGTGCTCGGCATCATACCGTAAGTAAAGCTCCCGGTCTCTTCCCTGATGTTTTCAATAGCGGCGATTTCCTCCTCGGTTACGCCGGGAATATCGCGGTACGACGAGAATACCGTTATCTCGTCTGATGGATTCGATTTTGGGGCGCCGCAGCCGGAAAATACGATTGACAGCGCCATTACCGGGTGTATGAGCTTCGTTAATTTACCGACAATTTCCATTCATATGTCTCCGATACAGTGTTAATCGGCGTGCCATAACGGCGCGCCTTATCCCCCCAAAAGAGTATACGTGGATCCCCCTGCCGTTATTTACCAATTAATCTTGTTGAGGCCGATCGCGATGAGAGGAGCAAAGTGCCGGCCGTGTCTTACCAGTAGAATTATAGACCTCACGGTTAAATACTATACCTGCGCCTCGGTATGACATCACGGTCGCCGTGCGGCCGCATCGCGGTGCGGGTACAATATTTAATCATGCCTTCAATAAAACCGCCGTGTTCAGGAGAGGCCGGCGATTATCCTGTTAATCTTGTCGTGGCACTTACCGCAGGCCCCCCCGGCCTTGGTAAAGTTGGTTACGTCTTCGAGGCTCTTCAGACTGTTTTCCTTTACTGCTTTTTCTATTTCAAGGTCGGTTACGTTGAAACAAACACATACTATGGTACCCTCCTTGACCGCCTGCGCCGGCGTCTGCCCGCCCGTTTCGTAGAATTTTATGGCCGCGGCGAGCGCCTCCTGGCCCATTACGCTGCAGTGCATCTTCTCCCGCGGCAGCCCGCCCAGCGCGTCGGCGATGTCCTTGTTGGTGATCTGCCTGATCTCCTCCAAAGTCTTTCCTACGCACATGGTGGTCAGCATACTGGCCGACGCGATCGCGCTGCCGCAGCCGAAGGTCTTGAACTTGATGTCGGCGACCCTGCCGTCTTCGCCCAGCTTAAAGGTCAGCCGCATGGCGTCGCCGCAGCTCAGGTTGCCCATCTCACCGAATCCGTCCGGGTTCTCGATTTCCCCGGTGTTCCGGGGGTTCATGTAGTGATCTTTTACTATATCGGTATATTCCCACATAATTACTCTCCTTTACGTTACAGGAGCGGCTCGGCGGCAATCCCCGCCACTCCGAATATATTCTCTATGAAAGATACTATTTTTTCCAGCATGGTGTCAATATTATCGTCAATTGGAATTCTGCCCGCTGCCGCTTTCGTGTGCCCGCCCCCGCTCCCGCCGAATCTCTCTGCCAGCTGTTCGGCGCGGATTCCGGCCGAATTATCGTTTTCTGAGCGGATTGAGAAGTATATCTGGCTATTGAATACCGCGGTGCAGACCATCCACTCCAACTTTTCCAGTGAGTGGAAGAATTCGGCCATCTCGGCAATGGAGTCCGGCGCGGCCACGGTGCCAAGGTGGCAGTAGCCCACGTTTCCGCGGCATACGGCGCTCTCGGCGGCCTTGTGGATGGTGCGGAAGAACTCCATATCGCGGCCCGGGCTTTCTATCTGTGCGAGGAGGCTGTGGTCCATAAGGTAAAAAAGGCGCTTGTAGCACTCTATGTCGTCGGGTGTCGCGTTGCGCTGCAGGCCGCTCGTGTCGGTCTTTATGCCGTTGAACAGGGCGGTGGCCAGCGTGGCCGATATTTGGCAGCCGGCCTCCGTAAGGTAGTTTGTTATGATGGTGGCCGCCGCGCCGTAGTTGCTGCGGATATCACAGAAAAAAGGTAGGGGATTCGGCGGGCTTGCCGGATGGTGGTCTATGACCGCGTCGGCTTTGAGTCCCGGCGGCAGCGTGATGTTGCCGCGGCCGGGGTAGCAGTCTACCAGCACAATCCTGTCGAAATCGCCGGGCTCGACGAGGGCGAACGGTATCGTTTGGATGCCGAGGCAACGGATCATCGCGCGGTTCTCGGCCCGCCCCACAAACCCGCCGAACGCGATGGTGATGGCGGGGACGCCCCAAAAGGAGAGCAGCTCCGAGAGCCCGAAAGCCGAGGCTATGCTGTCCGGATCGGGATAGTCATGCGTAAGTATGAGCGCGGACGACGCCGGCAGTACCGCCTCGCGGAACCCTGCCAACCTGCCGCTGTAAGGTGACTCGCTGTTTTCCGGCATAATCAGGACCCTGTCACATTGCCGCCTGTTTTGGCGGCGTTTTTATATTTTTAATTTTTTTTTGCAAATCTACATGAATAATAATATAATATAAGGGTAGGGGAAAAACACAAATAAGGCGAATTATCAAATGAAGTACGCTATCATTTCCGACATTCACGGCAATTTGGAGGCCTTAAGCGCGGTGCTAAAGGACATACGCCGCCGCCGCGCTGACAAAATTTTCTGCCTCGGCGACATAGTAGGATATTATCCTAACCCGCGGCAGTGTATAGAACTCGTATCCGCCAACGCCGCCTGTTGCGTAGCCGGCAATCACGACTACGCAGCCATAGAGAAGACCGACACCAGCTGCTTCACCTACTTCGCCTTCTCGGCCATGGAGTGGACAAAGCAGCGCCTGACCGAGGCCGATAAGGAGTTCCTGAGCGCCCTGCCGCTAATTTGCGAAGAGGAGGAGATGTTTTTGGCGCACTCCTCGCCATGCGACCCCGAAAGGTTTTCGTACGTCTTTCCCGACAACGAGTACTCGGTAATAGAGGCGTTCGGCCACTTGACGAGCCACGTCAACTTTATTGGCCACACCCACTGCCCCTCCATAATGTATCAGGAAGAGGACAAGGTCATACTGCACTCCGAAACAACGGTAGGCATCGAAGACGACTGCGTATACCTGATAAACGTAGGCAGCGTAGGCCAGCCCAGAGACTTCGACAGCAGGTCGTGCTATGCCATATACGACACCGACAGGGGCCTCATCACGTTGCACCGCGTCAGTTACAACTACCGCGTAACGCAGAAAAAGATCAGGGAGTGCGGGCTGCACGCGTTTTTGGCGGAGAGGCTGGAGAAGGGGAGATGAGTCTGGAGTTTGGGGTTTGGAGTGTGGAGTTTACCTGCATTCCGGCGGGGTGCTGAACTATGATTGATTTAACGGATGATATACAGAAAAAATTTCTGCCGTTTGTTGAAAAGCCGCTCAGGTATACGGGAAGCGAGCTCAATGCCGTCCGCAAAGATTTGGGGGGGATTGCCGTCCACGGGTGCTGCTGCTTTCCGGATTTGTATGATATCGGGATGTCGCACCACGGGCTGCAGATACTCTACCATATTGTCAATTCTAATGATAACTGGGCGCTTTCGAGATGCTTTCATCCGTGGACCGATGCCGAGCGCGTTATGCGTGAGGCTGGGCTGCCGCTGTTTACACTGGAGTATTTTTCGCCTGTCTGGGAGGCGGACTGGATCGGATTTTCCGTGCAGTATGAGCTGCAGTATGCCAATTTGGTCAATATGATCGATATGGCGGGATTGAATGTTCTGTCATCACAAAGGAGCGATGGTGACCCGGTGATAATCGCCGGCGGGCCTTGCATGAACAACCCCGAACCTTTAACGCCGTTTGTCGACGCCTTTCTTATCGGCGACGGGGAAGAGGCGGTTGTTGATTTCTGCGGCGTCATCGAAAAATTTAAAGGGGAGGGACGGGCGAGGGNATTGGAAGAAGTCGCCAAAATCCCCGGCTTCTATGTTCCCTCCGCGCATATTAAAGGAGCTTCCCCGGTCAAACCCGCGCGTATAGGCGTATTCGAGGAAAAACATATCCCCAAAGCCCCGTTAGTCCCCCTTATGGAAGTCGTCCACCACAGATTATCCGCCGAGGTAATGCGCGGATGCACGCGCGGCTGCCGGTTCTGCAGCGCGGGAATGTATTACCGCCCCGTCCGCGAAAAGGATATGCCGCAGATACGCAGGCAGATTGAGGACGGCGTGCGCTGTACCGGCTGGAGGGATGTCGGCCTGTTGAGTCTATCTACCGCCGATTACTCATGCGTCACCGATTTGCTGACGTCGATGCGCGATATCAAAAAGGAGTGCCATTTGCGGATGTCGCTGCCGTCAACGCGCATAGACGCCCTGACATCGGCGCAATTGGATGAACTGAACGCCGTCGCGCCCATAACCTCGTTCACTATCGCCCCGGAGGCCGGGAGCCAGCGCCTGCGCAGGGTCATAAACAAGGATTTTACGGATGAGGCGGTTTTGGATACTGTGCGCCTGCTTCTGGAGCGCAACGCGCAGACGATAAAGTTATATTTTATGACGGGGCTGCCTACGGAGACGGAGGAGGACATTCAGGCGATCATCGACCTTGTAAAGACCATCTCCGGTATGCTCCGCGCCCGCTCGCCGCGCCTCTCCCTCAACGTCGCGCTGTCGCCGTTTTCGCCCAAGGCCAATACGCCGTTTCAGTGGGAGGGCATGGAGCCGGTGGAGGTTTTGGACGAGAAGGGGAGGTTTGTCAAAAGGTGCTTGCGCGATAAGAAGAACGTCAGGGTATCGTACCGAGACGGGCGTATGACGTTTCTGGAGACCGTTATGGCGCGTGGGGATCGGCGGGTGGGGGACGTTATCCTCGAAGCGTGGAAGGCCGGGGCGCGGTTTGACGGGTGGGACGAAAAATTTAATTTGGATTTGTGGATGGACGCCGCGCGGGGGATCGGCGTTGACCTGGAGGCGTATACGAAGCCCATAAGTACAGACCAAACGCTCCCGTGGAGCGGCATATCGGTTGGCGTGGACCGTGAATTCCTGTTGAGCGAGCGAGCGCGCGCGTACGGCGGCGAGGCTACGCCGGATTGCCGGGGCGGGGAATGCGGCAGTTGCGGCGCGTGCAATAAATCCGTATCAAACCGTTTTTCTGCAGCGTCAACGGATTGTAATATATTGGGGGATAAGCCGGCAAACGCGGCCATGCCGCCGCATCTGCCAGTAGAAAATATCTCCGCCGATTCAATAGTACCAAAAGGCTCAACAGATTTTAAAGATACTAATGTCTCCTATGGCCGGCGGCCGCGCGTTGTTGACGATAAATCTTTGGAGTGCCGGTACCGGTTCTTCTATGAGAAGAGGGAACCTGTGCGTTTTTTGGGGCATTTGGATATGGTCGAGGTTTTTCACCGCGCGATGACCGCCGCCGGTTTTCCCCTCGCATTTTCTCAGGGGTATAACCCGCACCCCCGTGTCTCCTTCGGCCCGCCGCTGCCGTTTGGGGCCATAGGGCTGGCCGAGGCGTTTGACATAGAGACAAAATCGCCGCTGCCGGGCGACCCGCTTGACGTAAACCGCTGGCTGCCGGCCGGCCTGAAGGTAAAATCGTGCGGCAAGATTATCGGAAAAGTGAGCCTGAGCGCGATGATTACGGCGGCGCGCTACCGCATATACCCGCCAAACGGTTTTAACGCGGGGCGGATGCGCGAGGCGCTGGAGTTGATAATGGGGAAACAGGAGGTAATCGTAACGCGCGAGAAGAACGGGCAGGCTGCGCAAAAAAATATCCGTCCGGCAATAACAGGCGCGTCTGTAAATGGCGATGACAGCAATCCGTACTGGGAGGCGCTGCTGTCGCTCGTGCCCGGAACGGCGTGCAAGCCGTCGGAGTTCGTGACGGCGTTGTGCCCCGATAAAAAATTCAGCGATTTTTCAGTATGCCGCGTCGAGTGCGTTATGCCTGTCTGAGTTCATGCTATTCATCGCCGCTGTCTTCCCCGTAAAGCCTCTGAGTTATGGCCCCTACGCTTATTGACACGCCGAACTCCTGTATGGGCGCGCGCCTCGACCCGCTGATCTTCGGCGACGCTGTGAACTCTATCGACACGTAGGGTTTCTGATCCCACATTATGAAAGTCTCCTCCGGGAAGTAGTCGAAGGCGATCCATGCCCGCATATTGTTCACGGCCTTGTATTTGTCTTTCTCCCCGTTGAATCCCTTGTTAGCGCCTTCTATCATGTAGAGTTGCGGCCCGAAAGAGAGTACGCCGCCGCCGGGTATGCGGAACTGCAGGCCCGCCGCTGCCGCGATGTCCGTGCCGGCATAGTAAGCCTTAAGCTTGTTGGCCGAACTGAAGTAGTTTACATGACCCAAAGCCAAAACCGCGAACGTATTGGCGATATAGGGCGTAGAGAGCTTAAGGTGCCCGCCAACCGACCAGCCGAGGTTTCCGTTGAAGATGGGTATGATGTCGCGACCGATGGCGTACTGGTCGACGCTAACCTGCGCGGTGCCGAAATCCGCGCCGAAGTTGACGTAGGGAACAGGGGCGTAGCTTACACGCCCGCCTATGCGGTTTATCATCATCGGGATTTCGAGGTTGGTGATATCGGCGCCGCCCAGATAGTAAGATGCGCCGAATGACATCCTCGCGCCGGGTATCTGAGCCGCGGGGTTGGCGAGGTTGGTGGCCGCAGATTGCGCTGCCGCCAGAAGCAGTACCGGTAAAATCAGGGCAAAATACTTTTTCACAGTTAATTCCTTTTCTGAACGGGGACGCGGTTATGAACCGCATCCCGGCAATATTATCATACATCAGCCAAAATTCCAAACTCTACACTCAAAACTACTTGAACTGCCNCCCATCCTCCAGGCTTTCGGGAATTGGCAATATGTACGTATCGGACGGAGCCGATACGAGGCCCCTGGCCTCTACCTCAACTGTCACAACAACCCTGCCCGCGTCGTACTGGCCGTAGACCAGCTCATTTACGGCTATGCCGTCTTTGGTTTGTACGGTGCGTGTCACCAACACTGCGGTATTGGGTTCCGGCACTCCGTTTTGATTCCAGTCAAAGTCCCATCGATTAGGGTAGGTGTACATCTCGTCAAGCTGCTGTGTGCTAAATGAGCTGTGATTTTCGAACTCCTCTATCATGTCCCGCCTGCCGTTGCCGTTGAAGTCGGCAAATATTCCGCCCGGGCAACCGTTTGCGGCCACAGGCATAACGATTGGACCATCATAACAGGGTTCTACTCTCTCACCCCTGTCCGGCACCCCGTTCCTGTTGATGTCGTTAAAGCGGGGTAACGGCCTGAAAGGGCGATTAGGGTCATTGAGACATTCGGGGCATTCGGATGTAATTCTTGGGCTGAGGATGGCGGTATCTCTGCTGTAAACAGGCAACAGGTTCGCGTCTACTTCGTACAAGCCTTTTTTGGTGTAGTAGTGATAACCGATCACTCTGGTACTAAACGTAACTTCCGCCCCATCCACCGGATTGTGGTTTATATCCGATACTATAGCGACCATAGGCAGCCTGTATATGGCCGGTCCGACAATTATGTTCGTTGTACTTCTCTGCACGGTAATGTGCGCCGGCGGGCCCACTATGGTGAGCTTGACGGTGTCGGTTGGGTTTATGTAGGCGGTGGAGGAGTAGACATAGTCGTAGTGGGATGCCGCAATCCGCACTTCCTGGAACTTGCTTGATGTTTCGCCGGATACAAAGAAGGTGCTTGCCGTACCGTTCTCGCCGGTTGCCACTACGGCCTTTTCTATGTATTCGCCGCCTCCGGGGCCGTTGAGTAAATTGAAAGCGATGTTAGCGCCGCGTACGCGGTTATTGTTCTTATCGAAAGCCGTAGCGGTAATTTGCGCCCTGCCGTTCAGGCCGATGACGGCCGGCGAACCTGTAAGCTCTATTCTGGCTACTCCGCTTGCCAAAAAGAGTACATCGTAGGTGCCGTCGACGAAAGATGTCCTGTTGGGCAGCCATGCCTTTACGTAGATTGTCGCGTATGTCGCGAAAGAGGGGTTTTTCATGGTGAAAGACGCTTCGCCGTCATCGCCGGTTTTAACAAGGTAGGTGAAGAAGTGCTCTCTGTTGTTTATGGATGCCGGATCGGTAAACGAACCCAGCGTTACAGCTATTTCAAGGTCGGCGTTCGCGACGCGCGCTCCAAGATGCGTGTAGCGTATGCCGAAAGTCGAACTCAGGGAGGTGTCCGCTATATACAGGTGCTTTTGGTTTTCGTTAGGCGAGACAGCCCAAATATCCAAATTTTGGTCGGTGAAATTGATGTCGGCAAAACCCGACGCCCCGGCCGCCGTTACTGTGATCCGGTCCGTCCCGGCATCCGTCCCGCTGATCCTCGCGCGCGCCTGGCCGCGGGTGTTTGTTACCGAGTCGCGGGATATGAATGTGGTCCCGCCGAGCATATTTTCGAAAGTTATCTTCTCGCCAACTATAGGGTTGTTCGCTGCGTCGACCAGATTTACGAGCACGGTGCACACTTCGGCGCTGTTCGGCTTTATGCTGGCGGGGGTGGCCGTCGCCGTGATTGTAACTCCCGAGAAGAGAATAATGGTCCGCACGTTGCGCGTTCCGTCGCTTTTGAGGGTGGCGGTAACTGTGGCCAGGGTGTTGCGCCTGTCGCTGGTCAGCGTGGCCGTGGCCTTGCCGTCGGCATCGGTAACACTCTCGGCGGTTATGAGCCCCGCGTTGCTGGAGAAGAGGATGACATCGCCAACTATGGGGTTGTTGTTGTCGTTTTTCACCTGCACGGTGATGGTAGACCTGCTTGCCCCGTCGGCCGGAAGTTCGGCCGGCAAGGCGTGTATGGTAATGTTGCGCGGCGGATTGTTGGTTACTTCGATTGGTACGTTGCGTTCCGTGCTGCTGCCGTAACGGAAGGTGACAATAACCGGCCCTTCGGCCGCACCCGAGAACCGCACGGAACCACGCCCGTTTACGTCGGTGGTGATGGAGGAGCGCGATGTCCAGCCCTCGCCGAGAGTCAGCGTGACGCTCACGGATTGCCCGCTCACCCTTGTACCCGCGCTACCGGTATCGGAGAGCAGCGTAATGTTTATGAGGACGGTATCGCCAACGCCGACATAGGTATTCTCCGCCTCGGCTATGATGGTCGGGGTCGGCACATAGCCGGGAGGGCGCTGGCCGGTGGTGTCGCCGCTGCCGCCGGGATTGTTTACGGTATTACCCGGATCGACCGGACGGCCGTTGTCTTCGCTTATGTTACAGGAAACGGCAAAACAGATAACTGCGGCCAAAACAGCCAGAAACAGGCAGCGAGTCGCTTTTTTCAAGACTTTCCTCCTTAAAACAAATTATTGGCTTAAACAATGATCCGCAGATATTACGGCATCACTATAAACAATAATATATATTATGGTAGAAGTGCAAGAAAAATTTAATGTATTTATTGAAGCCGCAGTTAAATATCATATCTGTACCTCCGGAGACATCACGGCTGTTGTGCATCCGCCGGAGGGTACGGGCCTGATATTTAATCGTTGGATATATAATCGTGGAATTTATAATATTTAACGGATTATCCGGGGACTGCGCAAGATGCCCACGACAAAGAAAAGGCCCGTAGCGGCCGGGAGACGGGCGAAGGCGGGTTTGGTAATAAGGTCGCTGCCGCGCGGCGGCGCGCTCTTCATGTCCGGCCTGCGCCCCCGCGACCGCGTTACGGCGGTAAACGGCCACGGCATCGCCGACGAGCTGGACTTCTACTACCACGCCGCCGGAGATTTTTTAGAGATAGACATTGAACGCGGCGGCCGGGAGGGTACGGTAGAGGTAGAGAGGGCGCCCGGGGCCTCTTTGGAGGTTGAATTTTACGAAAAACCGGTCAACAGATGCACAAACCGGTGCGTTTTCTGCTTTATAGACCAGATGCCCAAGGGCCTGCGGCGGTCCCTGTATATAAAGGATGAGGACTTCAAGCACTCCTTTTTGAACGGCAACTACGTAACCCTTACGGCGGCTTCTTCCGAAGACCTGCGCCGGATAGCCTCAATCGGCCTCTCGCCCCTGTTCGTCTCCGTCCATGCCACTGACCGGGAGGTGAGGGCCGTGCTGCTCGGGAACCGGCGGATACCCGACATCCGGGAGCAGCTGGCATTCTTGAGGGATAACGGGATCGCGTTCCACACCCAGATAGTTTTGTGCCCGGGGATAAACGACGGGGCGGTTCTGGAGAGGACGGTCGAAGACCTGTTCGGGTACGGGGGGGCGCTGCTGTCTGTTGCGGTGGTGCCGGTGGGGCTAACGCGGTTCAGGAAAACTCCGCTTACTCCGGTTGACAAACCGTTGGCCATTGATATATGTGGGAAGCTGGGGGCGGTTTCGGAGCGGATGAAGGTGAGGGACGGGGCCAGGAAGCTGTTTGTCGCGGATGAGTTTTTTATCAGGGCGGGCCTGCCGATTCCTCCGGCGTCGTACTATGAAGATTATCCGCAGATAGAGAACGGGGTGGGGCTGGTTCGGCAGTTGTTGCAGGAGGGGGCTAAGGTTAAACGTAAATTGCGCGGATCCCTGCCCGTCCGTAAAAAACGTTTGGTGGTAACCGGATGCTCGGCGTTTCCGTACCTGAAAAAGGTGCTGGATGATATCTGCCCCTCCGAAAATAATTTTTTTGATGTCCGTCCGGTGATAAATCACTATTTCGGTGAATCTGTAACTGTCACAGGATTGCTGACTGCGTCCGATGTCATCAAAAAAATTAAGGAATCATCCGCCAACACAAAATATAACGAGGTGATACTGCCGCGCGTGATGTTCAACCACTCCGGTTTCACGTTAGACGGGTACTCGTCGGCGCGTATCGCGAAATCAGTAANCCTGCCGGTAAGGGTTGCCGGGAATATAGAGGAGATAATCAATGCAGGATAATAAGCAGGGCAATGACAAAGACGGGCAGGGCCTGACCCGCATCAACAAATATCTGGCCCAATGCGGGTTAGGCGCTCGTCGCAAGTGCGACGAGCTTGTAGAGAGCGGGCATATCTATGTCAACGGGCAAAAGGTAACCGAACTGGGGTTTAAGGTCAATTCAAAAGTTGACAGAGTGGAATACAAGGGCAGGCAGCTGCGCCCCATACGCAAGCTGGAATACTACGCCTATTGCAAGCCGCGCGAGGTAATGGTTACCAATAAGGACCCCGAAGGCCGCCTGACGATTTACGAGGCGCTGCGGAGGGACGGGCTTGACGCGGATCTTCTGAAATATGTCGGCCGGCTTGATTATCTCTCGGAGGGATTATTGCTGCTGACGAATGACGGCGATCTGATCCACGCCCTGACGCATCCGCGTTTCGCCATCAAAAAGGTATATAGGGTGCGTATAGGCCGCCCTTTGGAACCGGCTGATATCAAAAAGCTGATTGACGGTGTGGAATCGGAGGGGCAGCTGCTGCGCGCCGCGTCTGTTGATCTTATAAATATCAAGGATGATCAGTACTGGTACGAGATAGCGCTGATGGAAGGGAAGAACCGTCAAATAAGGCGTATGCTCGACGGCGTAGGCCACGAGGTCAGAAGGTTAAGGCGCGTAGCGTTCGGCTCGGTAAAACTCGGCGATATGAAAGCGGGGGAGTACAGGGAGTTGACGCCGCGGGAGATAGGCGGATTGAAAAACGCCGGGTTCAAAAACCGTTAGAAAGGATAGTTTGGAGTGTGGAGCTGACATCAAAATCAACGAAAAAGTTCCACATTTTTAAGGCATTTGCAGAAGTTTGTCAATCAGCACAATCGCCTCGTCGTACTCGCCGATCAGCGTGTTCTGCAAAATTTTATCAATCGTACCGCCGGCATTTTTGTCGCCGGTGTATTCTCTCAGTTTTTTCACGGAGTTGTTGATCTCGCTTACGTTCATCTCGTCTATAGACGCCTTTAATACGGCAAGCTCGGCTTTCATCGCGCCGGTATCTGTATCAGCGCATTGTTTTTTTGAATTGATTGATTCAAGGCAAATATCAATACCGTCCAAAATCGCGGCAAGATCATCAAGCAAAATTTGATTATTAGCCTTGATGAACTCCATATTCCTGTCTTTGGCGGCTATCTCCAAATCCCGCGCCGCTTCCGAGAGTTTAACGGCCCCGATGTTGGCCGATGCGCTTTTCAGCGCGTGTACGTAAGTTGTATAGAGCGGCAGGNCGCCGCCGGAGAGCGATTTTTGGATTTCTGCGTGTTTCGTGCGTCCGTCTTTAAGGTATATGTCGAGCGTTTGAAGGTAGAAATCAGCCCTGCCGCCTACCATGGAGATGCCTTTTGCTATATCCACACCGTCAATCTCAATATTAAGCGCGGCGCTGTTTTTGTTTGCGTTGAACGCGTCTATGTGTTCGATATCTATTACATCGGCGGTGCCGTCCATCACGGCGGCCATGGCGTAAGAGTCTACCCCGTTAAATACTATCTGCTTCTCTTTGGGTATCCACTTTTCAAGGACCGAGTTCATTTTCAGAGTGTCTATTGGTTTCGACAGATAGTCGTTGAAGCCGTTTTGCAGGAACATCTCCTTCATGCCGGATACCGCGTTGGCCGTCAGTGCGATTATGGGCAGTTTTTCGTAGCGCCTGCCGCCGAGGTTTCTTATGCGCATCGCGGCCTCTATGCCGTCCATTTTGGGCATCATGTGGTCCATGAACACTACATCGTAGCTTTCGTTCTTTACCGCTTCTATCGCCTCGGCGCCGCTCAGGCAGGTGTGTATCTGCATCTCGTACATCATGAGCAGGCCCTGCGCTACTTTCAGGTTGGTGGGCACGTCGTCTACTATAAGCACCTTCGCGTTGGGCGCGGTGAATATGGATGCCGCCGCCTCCTCCTCGAAATCGTCGCGGTGGCTTATCTTCTGCGGCAGCGTGATATTGAATGTGCTGCCCCTGCCGTATTCGGATTCCACCCCTATTGTGCCGTTCATCGCCCGTATCAGGTTCTTGGTAATAGCGAGGCCAAGGCCCGTCCCCTCTATGCCCTTGTTTTTCACAAGATCAATCTGCACGAAGTCGGTGAAGAGCTTGCTTATGTCCTCCTGTCTTATCCCCCTGCCGCTGTCGGCAACGGATATTGCGAGGTTCACCGTTTCGTTGTCGGTGTTCGTACACCTGACGGTGAGGGAAACGGTCCCCTTTGAGGTGTATTTGACGGCGTTGTTGAGAATGTTGAGCATAATCTGACGTATGCGCATCTCGTCGCCGATGAGCGCCTTGGGAATCTTGTTGTCTATGTTGACCTTAAACTCCAGATTCGCCTCGTCGGCCTTTATCTTGACGATGTTGGCCACATCGTTGATCATGGAGGNGAAGAGGTAGTCCGTCGCTGTTATCTCCATCTTTCCGCTCTCGATCTTCGAGAAGTCGAGGATGTCGTTTATTATGGAGAGCAGGTTCGTTCCCGATCTCCTTATTGTGTTTACCTGATCGTACGCGGCCTCGGACATCTGTTCGCGCAGGGCGAGTTCGGCCATACCGAGGATCGCGTTCATGGGCGTGCGTATTTCGTGGCTCATCATGGCCAGAAACTCGCTCTTGTACTGCGATGTAGCCTCAAGCGAGTCAAGCGTTTTGTGCAGCGATCTCGTAAAGTTGGCTATGAACGTGTTGAATATTACAAATATTACCGCTATAAGCACGAGCCCCACAATAAACAGCACGGCTACAGGGTTTTTGTAGTCGTCGAACGAGTCGGGCATTATTGCCACCGAGTACCAGTCAAGCACTGGTATGGTGCCTATGGCGATTTTTCCCGCGGGGGAGTCAAAAGTCAGCGTGCCGTCCTCTTTAAGTCTTTTAGCCTTTGAAATAAGCCCTNCGCCGGCCTCGCCGAGCCTCTTCTCTATACTCTCCTTCCTGATGACAAGGCTGGTATCCTCCGCCGCGACAATTTCCCCCTTAGGGTTGAAGAAGTATATCTGCGTTTTACCCTTGCCGTACTGCTCGTAGAGTGTGGCGATGAAAGCCGATATGTCTATCCCTACGCCGAGCATCCCCAGAGGCATATGCTTCTTGTCGAATACCGGCGCGTTTACCCACAGGTTCGTTACGTTGAGGTTGGGGTTGTAGTTGATGTTGAAGTTGTAAGTCTCGGTTTTGTACATGGTCAGGTTGTACCAGTAGTTTTCCGGGGCATCGGGGTTAAGCAGGTAAGGTTCGTTGCCGTCGGCGTAGAATATCCTGTCCTTATCGTTGACCCAGAAGAGCATATCGGACAGGGCGTTGCGGTACGATGTGATCTCTTCCCGAAACATCGCCTCCAGCTCATTGTTGCCGGGGCTGGAAAAGTAGCGCGCGATGAGCGGCGACTCGGCCATCTTCATTATTACCGCGATTTTGCTGTTTACCAGAGTCTCCATCTTTATTCGTTCCAGTTCAAGCATACGCGTGAGTTCGCCGGCCTTGTTGGCCCTTATGATATGCCGCATGGAGAACATGAACGCTGTGGAACCAACAACCAAAATTATCAGAAACAGCATAACCGAGAACGCGACAAACTGGTGTAGCGGGCGCTGCTCGTCCTGAAGCACCTCGCCCGTGTTTTCGGCATCTGTCTTTTTTTTGACGCTGCTCATACCTACTCTTTTTTGAAAGCCGCCGCTATGGAATTAAATTCGTCTGAAATATCCAGAAACATATCAATCAGGGCGGGATCAAAGTGCGAACCCCGTCCGTCCGTAATAATTCTGACCGCATCCTCGTGGGAGTACGCCTCCTTGTACGGCCTGGCGGAACGCAACGCATCGTATACATCGGCTATCGCCATAAGACGCCCCAAAAGCGGTATCTCCTCGCCCTTGAGTCCGGCGGGATAACCGCTGCCGTCCCACTTCTCGTGGTGCGTTACGGCAAAAATCTTCGCGTACTCCAAAAACGCCTGCTCGCTCGTGCTCTCCTTTATCTTATCGATAACAACGCCGCCAAACGTAGTATGTTTCTTTATCTCCTCAAACTCCTCTATTGTAAGCTTGCACGGCTTGTTGAGGATGCTGTCCTTGATTATAATTTTCCCCACATCGTGCAGCTGGGCCGACTGGAGTATCAGCTGCCAGTCCCAGGATGTCACTTCATCCCTGTAAATGTCTTGCCGCTGCATAGCCTTGAGCAGCTCGTGCAAATACCGCTGCGTCCGCTCGATATGCCCGCCGGTAATGTCGTCGCGGCACTCCACAAGCTCCGCCATCGTCTTGAGAAGCGCGTCCTGCAGCTCGGTAACCGTTTTGGTCCGCGACTCCACCATCTCCCGCAGGCTGGTGTTAAAGCGGAGAAGCTCCTGCCGCTGCGACATTAACTCCTGCGTCTGCGATTCAAGACGGCGCTTCTGCGATTCGACGAGCAGGTGCACCTCGATGCGCTTGAGCAAAAGGGAAGGGGAGAAGGGCTTGATGATGTAGTCTATTGCACCCAGCGTTAANCCCTCAAGCTCGCTCTCGCTGTCGCTTTTGGCCGTCAAAAAAATAACCGGGACCCCTGCCGTCCGCTGGTCGGCCTTGAGCGCCTTTATCACCTCGTGCCCGTTCATTTCAGGCATCTCAACGTCCAAAAGTATCAGGTCGGGAACGCTCTTTTCAAGCGCCTTGAGAAGCCGCGCGCCGGAGTTCTGCGTGAATACCTCGTAGGTGCCGGAGAGCGCCTTCTTGCCGACCATGAGGTTGGTCAGGTCGTCGTCTACCAAAAATATGGTCTTGCGGTCCGTAGATGCGCTGACTGCGGCGTCCATCGTGTTTCCTGTCTCCGGCGGTCAAAGGATGTATTCCGGGGAATCCGGGATAATCCTGCCAATTTATAATCTAATAAATATAATAAATTGAACGCAGTAAATAGGTATAGATAACCTGAAAAATTTTTTACGGGGGAATGATGTCGTATTGTTTATATGCGGGATAGGGTGATTTTGTTGGTAATATTTGTGTGATAATATTTATAATTAATCACCCAAAAGTTACAAGTTGTCAATCAGCCCCAGCGCTTCGTCGTAATCCCCGATAAATACGGCCTGTATGATTTTTTCTATGGTGCAGCCGAGTTTCTCCGCGCCGGTGAATTGCTGCAGGTTTTCTATAGATGCGTCTATGGCTTTGCCGTTCATGGCATTTATAGCGGCCTTTAGACCGGTTAGGGCGGCTTTGATTGTGTTTATGTCGATTGGCGGCGCCTGCTTGCTGCCGGGTTGTTTTGAGGCAGTGATGACGGCTATATCCCCGATGATTGTTTCCAGGTCCGACAGCAGACGCGGGTTGTGCGTATCTACGTATTCGGCGTCTACCCGTTTGCTTGCCGCTTCCAGCTCTTTGGCGCTTTCGGACAGGTTGAGCGCCCCGATGTTTGCGGCGGCGCTTTTGAGCGCGTGTACGTATATCGTGTAAGACGCGAAGTCGCGGTTTGTCAGGGACTTTTTGATTTCAATGATCTTGGCGGCAGCGTCGTCCTTAAATATTTTCAGCGTCTCCATATAGCCTTTTACGGTTCCGCCGGTCGCGGCTATGCCGTGTTTTGTGTTTACGCCTGTTATGCGTATATCCGCTCCGCAGCCGCCAGCGTTCATCTCAATGCTGCTGCCGGATGGTTTGATTTCTTCGATTATCCTGTGCCGCTTCTCTTTGGGTATCCACCGCTCCAGTATGGAGTTCAGCTTGACGGTGTCTATCGGTTTGGAGATGAAGTCGTTGAACCCGCTGTTAAGGAAGTTTTCCCGCATACCCGAGACGGCGTTGGCTGTGAGCGCGATTACCGGCATCTGTTGGTGCCAGTCGCCGGAGAGTGCCCGGATGCGTTTTGTAGCCTCCACACCATCCATTTCGGGCATCATGTGATCCATGAAGACCATGTCGTAGCGGTTCTCTTCCACAAACCTTATGGCTTTCGCGCCGCTCGTGCAGAAGTCGAGCTGCATATCGTAGGGCTTCATTAGTCCCTCGGCGACCTTGAGGTTGGTCATGATGTCGTCTACGACCAGCACGCGCGCTTTTGGCGCGGTGAACCTGTGTGTTTTCACGCGGTTGTCGCTGTATGTGTAGCTGTCGGCGGTGCCGTTAAGGATATTGGCTACGGATGTGCAGTGTACCGGCATGGCGAGAGTCCGCACCCCGTTTTCGATGATTGTCTCGCCGAACGTGGTGAGTTGCACCAAACGCGGTTTAGGATTGGTGTTCGCGCACATTGTATTGATGTTGTCCAAAAAGTGCGAGGCGGTGAAGACAAAGGTATATTTTCCGCTCTTCAGCTCGTTTTGGAAGTCGTCATCGGTTGATACCAGTTTGCAGTTTACGCCAAGATTGTCGATGGTGTGTACGATGGAGTTTGCGTAGATTTCGCGCCGTTCGTAAATGAGTACGCTCTCATTTAGCGCGTTGTTGACAACCGCCGTTTTTTCCGGTTTGTTGAACGTCTGCGGCAGGGTTACTGAGAAGACGCTGCCCTTGCCGTATTCCGATTTTACGCTGATATCCCCGCCCATTGCTGTGAGGATGCGCTTGGTTATAGCGAGCCCAAGCCCCGTTCCCTCTATGCCTTTGTTGTTCCTTACGTCAACCTGCACGAAATTGTCGTAGAGTCTGCCAATGTCCTCTTCCTTTATGCCCTTGCCGGTGTCTTCTACATCTATCTTGAGTACGACGGTTTTATTGTCTGAAAACTCCCCGTTTATGACTAATGTTACGTAACCGCTGTCGGTGTACTTGACGGCGTTTGAGAGCAGGTTGAGCAGCGCCTGCCTGACCCTGATCTCGTCGCCGAAGAGCTCGCAGGGAATGTTGCTGTCTATGTTTGTGACGAACCGTACGCGCGTATCTATCACCTTCATCCTTATTATGCTTATCACATCGTTGATAAGCGACGGGAAAAGGTAGGAGCCCGGCGTTATCTCAAACTTTCCGCTCTCTATTTTAGAGAAGTCAAGGATGTCGTTTATGATGGAGAGCAGGTTGTTTCCAGCCTGCTTTATGGTGGTCAGGTGGCTGCGTGCGCTCTGCGACATTTCGTCGTCGCGCAGGGCGAGTTCCGACATACCTATGATTGCGTTCATGGGCGTGCGTATCTCGTGGCTCATCTTGGCCAGAAATTCGCTCTTGGCGTTTGATGCGGCCTCGGAGTTCCGCGCGAGTTCCGACATGTTCTCAAGGTTCCGTTCATCCTGCTCGACCAAAAACTTCAGGGTAATATTCTGCCGCCACGCTTCGAAGCGCAGCTTGTTTTGGGCCCACGAGAGCATAAGCGCCAGCAGGTACGCGGCGATCATGTCGTTTATGGTGTAGGCAATGTCGGTGTCTTCGAAATCCATTCCAGTAATAGCGCCCGCCGCGAAGAAGAGGAGGAGCGAGAGCGTGGCGGATACGAATTTGAATACGAGCCGAAACGGGGCTATAACCGGGAGCAGCACCATAAACGTGAGGCCCCCTATGTACGCCGGCGCGTGGTCATCGGAGGTTCCGGTGATTATGGCTGTACTCATTAGCAGGTACGTGACAAGCAGCAGAAGCATCACATCGGTGCGCGTCTTGACGATGTTCGTTAGTTTGAGTGCGATCAGGCAGACGCTGAGAAGCGTTAACCCATACCGCAGCGCGATGACCATTTCGGGGAACGGGTGCATCCTTAAATCATGCGGAATGCAGGGCAGCCAGATGAAAAGAGTTATGAACGTTACATAAAAGAAGTTGCTGGTATCGTAGGCGAGCTCGCCCTCAAAGGTGTCACGGGAGAATGCGCCGGGGGAAGCGACGAAACGGGCGGTGTAGATATCTTTTATCTTTTTAATAAAGCGTATCACTGCTGATCCCTCGTTACCGCCATTGATTCTGTAAAAAATAAGTAATATGCAACAGTGAATAGTGAATAGTGAATAAGTAACGCTTCGACAGACAGTCTGTAAAAAATGTTTTTACTTATTCACTGTTCACCATTGGTTATTCGCTGCTGCCTGACGGTTCGTCGCTTTCAGCGCCAATCTCCTCCGGCTGCGGTTCCGGTTTCGGCGCCTCTTTTTTTCGCCACCGTTCCAAGTCGAAAAACAGCGCCTGGCGCAGTCCGCCCGACATTAAGTATACCTCGTTTTGCCCTTTGACGCGCACGTAGTTGGTGTTCCACTCCGGGCCGCTCTTGCCAATGATAATGGTGTTGGCTGGGGGCTGCGTGGTGTCGGTGTAAATCTCTATTGATGACGCGGCGTCGTCGGTAATCTCAAATTTGGACTGGTTGGCCGGGTTGTCGGAGACGACATTGCCCTTTTTCAGTGAGACGATGCGCTCCACCGCTATCTGCGCCAGCGCGCTGTCGGCCTTTACGAGTGAGTCGCCGGCATTGCTCACTTTCCATCCGCAGGGGCACCGCTCTAACCTGATCCTGCTCCCGTTGTTGTTGATGACAAGAGCGTTGATATGCCGCTCCTCAAGCGCAGGGAAGAGCTTTGTTCGGTGTTCCGGCGGGCGTATAGCCGTCATTTTATCCGCTATGATGAATATTGCGGAAACGATGACGAGTACGCTTATGCCGATGATCAATTTTTTGTTACCCATTTACGTTTTCCTCCTTGCCTGGTGCGTTTGCGGTATCGGTGCTGTCTGAGCCGCTGCCTGTATAAGCGGTATTGCCTGTATCAACGCCAGCAACTCTTTGCGTTGATTCGGACGCGGGTACTGATGCCGGCGCGGTTGCGGCCGGGGTGGCGGTTATACGTTCGCGTCTCTTCAGGGATATGATGATCCCCGCAGCGGCCGCAAGCGCCGGCATAAGGAGCAGGTTGATCCAGCGGATCATGCCCGGTTTGCCCGATCCCGCCTCAAGCACGTTGGCGTTTATCGTCTTGTCCCGCAATGTGCGCGAGCGTATTGTTATCAGATTGTTATCTAACGAGAGCCAGTCGACCATATTCATAAAGAATGTGATGCTCGTCTGCGACGCGTTGTGCGCCGATATGAACGTTGCGTCGCCAACAACTACCAGATTGGCGTTGGTGTTGGACGATACCACCGAGCGGTCCTTGTCGCCATCGTGCAGTTTGATCTGGCTTATTTTGTCCTCATCCTCTTCATCCGGCGTTTCATTCTTTGCCGGCGGTATCGGTTTGCCGTCGAACTGACTTTTGAAACTGCCGGTAACGTGCATGACGAGCGCGTGCGGCTTGAGCATCTCTCTGGCGGGGAGTATGTACTCCTCCTGCGGGTTGAGGTTAAACGGCTCGGTAACCGCCCAGCTCTGTCCCGACGATGACGCCAGTATCGATACCGTGATATTGTTCTGTACGTTTTCCGGGTCGGGGGCGCGGGTTAGCGAGCTTACCCATCCGAGCATCAGGTCGGACTGCGCCGATACTACGGGGTTGTCCTGTGTGAAACCGTCACCTGTTATGCGCACGAAGTAGGGGTAGGGGAGGCGTTCGTTTATTGTGAACGGCCCCACGCTGCGCGGCACCATAACGTGGCCGCACGACGCGTCCATGATGAGGTTGCGCTCTACACGTACGCCGTAGTGCTCAAGCAGCGCCAGAAGCGGCGTCTCCGCCACATTGGCCTGCGGGCCGTACTGTGTGAACGCGACGTTTACTGCGTTGGTCAGAACGATCAGGTTCCCGCCGTTCATGAAGTACTGGTCGACCTCGAATGCCGCGCGCTCCGTGAAATGAGCGCCGCCCGGCACTATGAGCGTACGGATATCCCTGTCTATCGGCCTGCCTTCCGATACGTCAACCGCCACCACTTCGTAGTCGCGCTTAAAGCTCTCGAATATCGGGGCGAACTTTTTCTCCGTAACCTCGTCGTTCATGTTCATCTGCGCCCTGATCTGCGGCGGGACGATATCGGCAGTCTGCGTTTTCAGTACGCCGATTTTGGGTATCGCGTCGCGCTTTACCTTCATTATCGCCTGCGTCAGGTCGTACTCAAGCGTCGCGAGGTTTTGCACTATGGGTATCGCCTCCTTGCGGTCGGCGTACATTATGCCTATGCCCATGTACCCTTTCATAGCCTCGACCTTGTCCCGCTTGAAGGTTTGCAGCTGAATTTCGGGGACGCCCATAGACATCGCGGCGTTAACCGCCTCCGGGTTGTTCGTAGGGTCTTCCCACGATACCCGCAGCTTTCCGCCAGCGATGTTCCTGTACTCGTTGAGCAGGTCGCGTACTGTGGTAACGGTGTTGTGCGTCTCCGGCGGCAGCTCCTTCGAGAAGAATACCCTGACCGTAACGATATCATCCAGATTCCGCAGGATGCGCTTTGTGGCGTTCGATACCGTGTACTGACGGTCTTCCGTCAGGTCGAGTCTGTAGAAAACGCTGTTCGACACGTAGTTGACAAGGGCGACTACGGCGATAACTGCGGCTATAACAACCGCGACTTCGGCTCTTGATTTGATTTTTGTTTTTTTCATGGCGTCTACTCCGATTTCCTGCTGCCGAGCGACTGCGCGTTTAGGAACAGGAACACTCCCGTTACCGACAGGTAGTATACAACGTCCCGGCTGTCAATCACCCCGCGCTCGATGCTCTCGAAGTGCGTGAACAGGCCGAGGTAAGAGAACAGCGGTACGAATACCGCCGGTATCTTCATTGTTACCATGGGGTGGCCGATTATCATCAGTGCAAATATGGCGACCCACGCGAGGATGAACGCCACTATCTGGTTCTCGGTGTGTGATGATACCCACAAACCAATGGCGAGATAGGCCGCGCCCATCAACAGAGCGCCCACGTATCCTCCTATAACAGGGCCGGGATCGGGGCTGCCGATTATGAAGAGCGTTATGGGTATAGTTACCGACAGCGCGATGGCCGTAGCGAGAAACGCCAGCGACGCGAAGAATTTGCCGAGCACGACCTGCGCGTCGCTGAGCGGCCACGTCAGCAGCAGTTCTATCGTTTTGCTTTTCTTCTCCTCGGCCCAGCTGCGCATGGTTATGGCCGGCACGAAAAACAGGAACACCCACGGCAGCAGCCCGAAATACTCCCGCATGGTCGCCTGGTTTATGAGGAAGAAGGGCTGGAAAAACATAAAATTGGTGCCGATAAGGAACACGATGATGAACACGTACGCTATCGGCGATATGAAGTACGACGTGAACTCTTTTTTGATGATGGCCATTACAGTATTCATTTGCCGCCTCCCGTGAGTTGCGTAAAGACCTCTTCGAGGCTGGTATGGTCGCGGCGCAGTTCCGACAGGCTCCAGTTGTTTTGCACCGCGCACCTGAAGAGCGCTTCGCCGATGTCGTCTTTGGAGGCTGTGTTGACCTGAACGTCGTACCACCCGTCCGTCCCGTCGTCGACGCTCACGCCGGATACCCCCTCTATAGACGCCAGCCCCGACTTGAGTGACGGCTTGTCGCCCTTGAGCCGCAGGGAGTACTGCGACCCGGAGCGGTGGCCGGAGGTCAGCTCGTCCGGCGTGCCGGTGGCCACTACCCGCCCGTCCTTAATAATAAGTATCCGGCCGCAGGTCGCCGAGACCTCGGATAGGATGTGGGAGCAGTAGATTACGGTCTTCTCCGAGCCTATCCTCTTTATAAGGTGGCGGATCTCGATGATCTGGTTGGGGTCAAGCCCCGACATCGGTTCGTCGAGTATCAGCAGGTCCGGGTCGTGGATCATCGCCTGGGCCAGCCCCACGCGCTGCCTGTACCCCTTGGAGAGTTTCCCGATCTGCCGGTTGGCCATCTTCGTGAGGGCGCAGACGGAGAACATGGCGTCCATCCGCTCCTTAAGCCGGTTTCCGCGCAGGCTGCGCACCTTGCCGGCAAACGACAGGTACTCCCTGACGGTCATATCACTGTAAAGCGGTGTGCTTTCCGGCAGGTACCCGATCTTCTTCCTCACGGCGAGATCGTGCTCCGCCGTGTCCAACCCGTCTACGCGCACAATCCCCGATGTTGGGGGGATAAAGCACGTTATCATGCGCATGGTGGTGCTCTTCCCGGCGCCGTTTGGCCCCAAAAACCCGAACACCTCCCCTTTTTTTACCTCGAAATCGAGGTTGCTTACGGCGTGCACCTGCCCGAATCTCTTGTTGAGTCCGTGCACCTCAAGCATCAGCCGGTTGCTGTTTTCTGACATGGACAATAACCTCCCTGTACCAATAGCGTCGTTGCGTTGCGTACGCGCGGCGCCACGGATGAGTCATACCCTATAATTAATCAATAATGCGGTTTTAGGCCGCTTCTTCGCTCTTTTTAGCCTGAATTTCCGAGCGCAGCTCCTGTGCAAGCGCCTTTATGTTCTGAAGGCTTTTGCGCGCGCGCGTCCCGGCGGCCTTGTTGCCGCGCTCGAACTTCTCATATTCGGCTTTCAAAGTCTCAACTTCGTTCAAAAGTTTCTGAATAGACATAGGTCCTCCCCCTTGCGGTTACGCAACGGTTGTTATGTTGATGGTTAAATCGGTAATCGGTTAGAATACCCGTTCTTCGAATAAAATGGTTTCTTCGCACGCCAAAAGTCAAATTTTTATTCGGGAGCTTCCAAAAATTTAATCTTTTGGATTGCGATGCTGTGCAGCGGATCGATATTCGTTATTTCCTTATATATGGGAAGAGCCGTATTCCGGTCCCCCAGGCGCTCGTAGACCGCCGCCAGCTGGAGCAGCCTGCGGATATCCTGCCGGTTCTCCCCGAGGCTCGCCTCCAAATACCTTGCCGCCTCCTTCAGCATTCCGTTTTCGGCGCAAATGAGCCCAGCCCGGAAGTTGGCATCGCTGTGGGCGGGGTTGACGTCTAAGGCGGCCACGAACTCGCGCAGGGCGTTTTCGTTGTCATCAAACAGGGTCCGGTACAGCTCGCCCAGGTTGTAGTGCGTATTGTAATCGAAAGGGTTGAGGGCCAGGGCGGTCTGGTACGAGCGCAGCGCAGCTTCCGCGTTCAGTTCGTAGTAGTAGATCATCCCCAAACGGGCGTGGGCGCGTACGTTTAGCGGTTCCTTAGCCAGCACCTGTTGCAGGAAGTTGAGGGCGGTGCGGTAGTCCCCGTTGTTCTCGAAGTACCGGGCGAACTGGTATTTGGCCTCGGCGTAATTGGAATCGGCCGCTATCGCGCGGCGGAAGTACTCCTCGGCGGCGGGGGAGCGCGTCTCGGCGGCGGCCTCCATCTGGCCCATAAAGCAGAGCGCAGGCGCGTTTTCCGGCTCCTTATCCAAAACCTCCCTTATTATCCGCGCGCTCTCGTCGTACTCCTTCAGGTTGTAGAACGCTATGGCCCTGTTTATCTGCAAGCTGCCGGATATGGTAACGTTGGGGATGTTTATCAGCCGGTCGGCGGCGGCGAGCGCCTTCTCGAAATCGCCTATCTCAAGGTAGGCCCGTATCATCCGCTCCAGCGCGTCGGCCGCAACCGGCTCGCCCGACCGTACACCGACGATCCGCAGCAGGTGGGGGAGCGCCTTCGCGGCCCGCCCGGCCTGCATATAGCGCTGCGCGGTAAGCTCGTGCGCCTCAATGTCGAGGTCCCCGACATCCCTGGTGGTGAAATGCACGTCTATAGGCAGCGGATTGCCTATGGTGTTGTCCGTATTTGCCCCAAGAATATAACGGCTGTAAGCCCAAAATCCCACAATCAAAACAGCGCAGAGCGCCGTGGAAATAACAATAACGCGGAAAACAAGCGACTGCTCCTTTTCCGCCTTAAGGCCCAATTTGGCCAGCAGATTTCCAATAGGATTAGGCATACCTTAAATAATATCGGTAATGGCGCAGGGGTTTATGACAGTTTTTTGAAAAAATATTTGGGCGGGCGGGGGCGGGCTTTTGCGGCGGGGCTGTTGTTGTAATAAAAATGTAAAATCATCAAAAAGAGAAAAAAAACTACCTACCCCCTTGATAATTAATTATTTTCATATAATATAGGGTGCCGCGGGCTTGTTTTCCCGGCATCCCCTGTAAGCCGTTAGTTTGAAAAAATAACAAACAGTACTAACCACCCCAGTTCTCAGGAGGTTCGCCGTATGCCCCAGAGCATGCCGGTATTAACGGAGCTGACCCCCGAGCTTGAATCTTTCATCGCCGCATGGAAGGATAAGCCGGGTAATCTCATCATGGTCCTGCACAAGGTTCAGCAGGTCTACAAGTACATCCCCCGCGATGTGGCGCTGACGGTTTCCAGAAAGCTGGACACCCCCCTCGCCAAGATTTACGGCGTGATGACGTTTTACCACTATTTTAAGCTTGAGAAGCCGGGCGACCACCAGATCGCGGTCTGCATGGGCACGGCCTGCTACCTCAAGGGCGGCGGCGACCTGATAAAGGAGTTGGAGAGGCAGCTGGGTGCCGGCGTCAACTGCACGACGGAGGACGGCAAGTTCTCCATAGCGGCGGTGCGCTGTGTGGGGTGCTGCGGGCTGGCGCCGGCGGTGACGATTGACGGCGAGGTCTACGGCTGCGTTCAGGTGGCCAAGATACCGGAAATTCTGGCGAAGTACAAGTAATGGGAGAAAATCCGTGCATCTTACGCTCTCTGATTATATAATCGATCTGGCGCAGAACTCCGTGGAGGCGGGCGGCGACGTGGTTTTCGTCGACCTGGTTGAGCGGTTAGACGGCACTGTCAGGGTATATATATCAGACGACGGGCGTGGCATGGACGGGGAGACTCTGGCGCGGGTGCGCGACCCTTTCTTCACCGGCGGGGGCAAGCACGAGAAGCGCAGGGTGGGGCTGGGGATATCGTTTTTGGCGCAGTTTATGGCCCAGTGCGGCGGTACCTGGGACATTTCGTCGGAGAAGGGCGTGGGGACGTCGCTGTTTTTTGAGTACGACGGCAGGAATCCCGACGCGCCGCCTTTGGGGGACCTCCCCGCGACGGTTACCTGCATCCTGACGCTGCCCGGCAAGTTTGACATGAAGTTCACACGGGCGCTTGGCGATGAGTCTTACACGGTCATGCGTTCGGAGGTAATTGAGGTTTTTGGTGATATCAGCGACTCGGAGACGCTTCTGGCGCTGCGCGAGTTTGTAAGGTCATCCGAAAAAGAACTAACCGAAAAGGGGAATTAAAATATGGCAAAGTTGACATTGGCGGATCTG
>WQTH01000012.1 GCA_009786415.1 Chitinispirillia bacterium
GGTCATCATCCACCGCGCCGCTACGTTGATATGTATGCTCTTTGGCAAGTTGGTCGAGAATGACTTCGGTGCGGTCAACGGCAAGATATCTATCGCTCCCGCTGATAACCCTCGCAAGCTCTCCGCCCATGATATTGTGTACGCCTTGTGCGCCCTGCGGTTCGTCCCCCGCCATATAGATAGCCACAGCCTGCTTGCCCTGTTCGGCGGCTACGCTGTCAAGCGCGGCGGACGACTGCGGCGTGAGCTTCGTGCCGTCGGGTTCGAAGTTGACCGCCACTAATTCCGAACGAAATTCAGCCGTACTGTAGACCGGTTTAGAATCCTGCGCGTCTTGGGCGAGGGTTGCGGTGCAGAGGAGCGCAATAAAGAACAACGTCTGTCTCTTCATTTAATAAAGGTTCCTGTCTTTGCAAAAAAAGGTTTATATTACCCTGTAGGCCGCGTTTTTGCGGTTTTCAGATTCAAAATCAGCGTTTTGCCAGCTATGTCTCAGTCTCAAAAAGGTACTCCGTAGACAGTTTGCAGTCCGCCGCCAGTCTCTGGCCTTCCGGCAACTGGATCGTTTTTGACGCTTTTTGCGCCCGGTACTCTTGTATGGATATCCCCACTCAGCGATCTGCTCGCAGGTATGCCCCTGACAGGCCTGCCGTTAGGCTGAGGAGGTACTGGTTTTTAGCATTTCCTTCACCATTTCTGGTTTCCCTTTCTTCAAATTCCATACATATTTTAGTATCAATATAATAAATGCACCTACGAAATACTATCATTTTATTTCTTTTGCTCGGTTTTTGTTGGCGCGGGAACGCAGGTCTTTTTTGCAAAAAATAGTATACTGTTTATATGAACGAGGAAAAGCCAATGCCCATAAAAACGCCGAAAAATACGTATATCGCGGAGGCGCGGTCTCGTCTCGGTATGGTACAAAAACAGTTAGCACCGTTGATTGGCACGTCCGAAGACACACTATCGCACTATGAAACCGGCAGGCGCCAACCGTCGAAGTATGTATTAGATAAGGTTCGCCGCCTGCTGATAGACCGTGGGCTGGCTAACGAGCCTTGTTCCCCTGTAGAAGAGAAGCTATTGGAAGAGTTCCGCCTGTTACCCCAGTCCGATCAGGAGCGATTCTCAGGCATATTGCACAGCCTGACGGAAACGTACCGCAAAAAGCCAAAGCGCAAATCCACACCGGGCTGATATGGTATAGCGGGCCCCGCCGGCTTGTTGCGGCCGCCACGAGTTCCTCCCGTTCCTGTCCCCATCCTATCATAAAAAACCGCTCTCACCCCCTTTCCATAATATTATATTGGATTAGGGCCGCAGAATGCCCCTGATGACGGGATTATCGACCTCGAACTCACAGTCACTATGTATAATATAAACCACGGCCATAATGAAAATATCGTTAGGGGTTGCGCAACCATCCACGAATATAGTATATTTATTAATATGACACGTGAATACCGCAAAACGATGAGCTTAGAAGAGGCTATTCAAAAGGCGGTTGCTGACTGTATCGAACAGAACGTGCTGAGAAACGTTCTGAAGCAGATTATCTCCGGCACCTGGTAACCGAACGGTGGTTGGCAAGGATAAAAAGCGAGCGATATAAAATGAAAAAAACAAAATCAACCGGGCGAAATACCGGATCACCGCCGTCAAACTTCATCACGCTGCTGGTATGCGCGGCGATGCTCTTATTGCTGCCTGCCGCCGCACAGGTTCACGCCAACCCTGCCGACTCCGCCGGCACGCCCAAACAGCGCGTTGAGCAGGAGTTCCAGCGGCTTGAGGGGGCGCTCAACCGCTACATCCAAAACGATGTGCTGAAATCGACCAACCTCGACCAGATGAACCAGAAGCTGCACGACTTCATGCGGGAGAACCCCGGCGTGGCGCGCATACTGCGGGTAAACGCGGGCGGGCACAGCGTCAACGACATTTCGGCAGACTCGCCGCGGTCGGCGCCGTCGCGCAACATCAGCGCGCAGGCGTGGTTCAAGCAGATCACGCAGACGCGGCGGGGCTACTACAGCATGGACGCCGACTCAACAGGCGGCTCGGTCTCGCTCTTCTACGCCTGGCCGCTTTTCGCCGGGCCCAACCGCGACGTATTCTCCGGCGCGGTGGCGGCGCTCATAGACTTCACGGCGGCGGCGGCGCTCATTGAAAACGCGCCCCCGTTCCAGGTCGCCTACCGCGGCAAGGCCTTCTTCCAGCACGACTGGGACGAGGTCGACTACACCGAAGAGCCGCTTGAAATACGCGGCAGCAGAGACCTTACTATACGCACGATGAAACCGATAGCCACCCGGCTCGACCCTATAGCTCAAACGGCGCCGCCGTCACGAAGAAACCGAGCGGCAGTTTCAGAAAGCGACGGTGACGATAAAGTCGAGGAAGAAGCGGCATCATCAACAGGCGAAAAGACGGTCAGGGGCAATACAGCCATATTCGGCATACCCGTCAACAAGGCGCTGCTTGTGCTTATGGTGCTCGTCGTAGCGCTGCTGGCTTACTCGGTATTAAAGGGGCGCGGCGGGAAAAAGCGGTTCACGCGGGATGAGCCGGCGCCGCCGGAGAAACCAACTGAAGATGTGGTTATCGTCAATCTGGCCGATAGAAAAAATGAAACACCTGCGCCGGCAAATGCCGGGATGGAAGCGGGTATGATGTGGCCGGGGGCGATGGCCGAAACTGTGGCGGAGACGGAGATGCCGGCAGCGCCCTTGCCGAGAAAGAAGCCTACGCGGACGCAGGAGATACTTGCCGAAGTCTCGGACGATATCAAGCTTGATGATTATATTCTGCCGCCGCAGCCATCGTTCTATAAGGCGTCGTATGCGGCGGAGGCCGACGCGCAGGCGCAGTGGGAGAGGAACAGGCGCGGGGAAGAGCGGCGGGATTCGGATAAAGAGCAGCAGGTTATAATTACAAAGATGCTGCAGCTGATCCGTGAGGATTTTATGATCATGGACAAGAAGATTCAGATATTGTCGCAGAGGATTAACGATATTGAGAGATATTTAAATAATTAGGGGCGGCCGGATACGGCCGCCCCGCTGCCTCAACATCAACAACAATCAAAAATCATTATCAATTATCGCTATACCGCGGCGGCATAACTCGCGGGCGTAGTCGGTCCAGGTGCCCTGACCCCAGTACCTGAAACAGCTGGTCTGAGATACCAACAGATAATATAGCGCGTTGCGGAACTTGGGTGTATCGGGCGATACCTTCGAGGTCAGGACCTTTTGGGCGAACTTCGCGCTCAGCTGGTTCATCGGATCCAAAACGTTCTGGTAGCCCTTTACCCACGAGAGGTCGTTGGTCCAGCTGCCGCCGTCCATGTTGAAGCGGCCGTCCTCCTTTTTGAGCTCCTCTATTGCCTGCGCCACGTCAAGTTTCTTGCCGCCTGAGGCCAGTTTGTCCCAAATCTTCTTCTGCTGGGCAGGCTGTATCACCGGGAAATCTTTCTCGGTAATGCCCATCGCCTCAAGGTGCTCAAGGTACTCGGTCACGTTCATCATAGGCGTGTCGGTGCCGGAGGCCTCCCTCGCTACCTGATTGAACATCGGCGGGAACTCGTTCATCATCACGCCGCCGTTCTCGCCGTCGGCGATCTGGGCCACGAGCTGCGGGATGTCCTTGCCGGCGAGCTTGGTGCGCGCCATGCTCTTTGCCTCGTAGTACGGCTGCATCTGGGCGACGAGCTTTGTGTCGCTGCCCTGCGTCTTGATAATGGCGGTTATAGAGACCTCTTCGCCCTTGGAGTTCTTGCATACGAGGCGGTTCGGGACATACTTCTGGTCCGGGCCGTGGCCGTTGTCGGGGCGCTCTACGGTGTGTTCCTGAACGAGAACCCACGTGAACCCGCATTCCTTAAGCGTCTTGACGAATTCGTACGCGATGTCGGGGTGGTTGGGCAGCGCCATCTCCGACGGCGAGAAGCCGCGCACGCGCTTGAGGGCGTCTATACCGAAAATCGCCGCGAAGTTGCTCTGCCACGCCTTTACGTGCAGGCGGTAGTCCTGAAACGGCGTAGACGGCGCGACGGCGTGGCCCCACGGGCAGCCCAGCCACTCAACGGTGTGCCACAAGTTCGGGTCGCAGGTTATATGCTTCAGCGAGTCGAAAACGTCGTGCAGGCCCATCTTCCTCAGGCCGAACAGGAGCTCGCCGGAGTATTCGAGCATCACGCGCGGCTCCTTGCCCTCGCCTATGAGCTGCGGGATGAACTCGCCTATGCGCTTGTAGCACCAGTGGAAGACCGGGGCGTTGTGGTTATCGCCAACGCCCTGATTATCCATCATGTGCTGGAGGTTGCTGATGATGTCGGCAGTACCGAGGTCGTGGCCGCCGGCCGGGATCAACGGCTGGTGCATATGCAGGGCGACCGCGGTCGCGCTCTTTATCCCGCCAAAATTGATCTTGCTCTTCTCGCCGGAAGAGAGGACGTTCTTGCTTCTGGACTTGACGGCATCCTCGACCTCTTTGAATGAAGAGATGTTTGGCAGGCCGTCGTCAAAAATTTCTGGTGACATTTGCTGTAATTCCTTTCAATGTCAGTGTTAAAAAATCAAAATCATTAAAATCAAAGTCATTAAAATTAAAGTCAAAATCAAAGTCAAATTCTATTTATGGGCGGGGGCTTCCGCCCCCTTTTGACAGGGGGGTGGAAGCCCCCCGCAACGCCCCCCTCTTTCCGCAAAAACAGCGGTAACATCAAACTATTTATGTCTGATCAATTCATATATATTCAAATAATGCGTTCCCGGATGGTTCCAGGAATAGTCGGCTTTCATGCCGTTTAGCATCAGACTGCGGAAGTCCTCCGGGTAATCATAGTAGAGGCCTATCGCGCGGTTCATGGCAGATTCTAAGCCGGCGTTGTTCAGGTCGTTGAATGTGAAGCCGTTGCGGGCGCTCATGTCTATGTGCGCGAAGTCCTTGTCGAATACCGTATCGGCAAGGCCGCCTACAGAACGGACTATGGGGATAGTGCCGTAGCGCAGGGCTATGAGCTGCGTCAGCCCGCACGGCTCAAAGGCGCTTGGGACTACGACCATGTCGGAGCCGGAGTAGATCAGGTGCGACAACTCCTCGTTAAATCCTAATTCTATATGACAGTCAACACTTTGGCCCAATTGATTCCTCAAATGCGCGAACTGGTTGAAGGTCGCGTGGTTAGACGGGGAGCCAAGCAGCACGAACTGCGCGCCCCTCGACAAGGCGTAGTGCGCGGCGTGGCAGACGAGGCCGAGGCCCTTCTGTTCGTCCAAGCGGCCTATGTAGGAGATTATGGGCTTGTTGCTCTTGTAGAGCCAGAACCGGTCGCGCAGGGCGTCCTTGTTCTTGTACTTTTCGTCCACATTGTCTACACCGTACCTTGCCACCAGATACCCATCCAATTCGGGATTCCACGTATTGTAGTCTACCCCGTTAAGCACCCCGCCAAACTTGCCCTGATGCGTGTGCAGCGTACCTCCCAACCCGTGGCTCTGGCCGGTGTGGCGGGCCTCCCAGGCGTGTTTGGGGGATACGGTCGTCACGAAGTTGGAATATACTATGCCGCCCTTCATGCAGTTTAGGACCGAGGCGTTGCAGTCGTCCCTCAGCTGAGTGGGGCTGAAATAGTAGTCGGGGCGGCCAAGGCCGGTCGCGGCGAGTATATCGTGCCCGAATATGCCCTGGTGCTTGAAGTTGTGTATGGTGTAGCATACGCGCTGCCGCCACAGCCCGTGGTGCTGGTATATCTCGGCGAGCATCACCGGCAGCAGGCCCGTCTGCCAGTCGTGGCAGTGTATGATGTCGGGCTGCTTCCCGCTCTTCTGCAGGAACTCAAGCGCGGCCTTGCAGAAAAAGGCGTAGCGCATCACGTCGTCGTTGCAGCCGTAGAACGTGCCGCGGTTGAAGTATTTGTCGTTTGAGTGCGGCTCAATGAAAAAACACTTGCGCTCGTGGACGAACCCGAACCAGACCGAGCAGTGTATAGCGCCGCCGAACCAGGGAACCCAGAGGTCGTTGAAGCTCATGGTGAGGCCCCAAATCTGGTCATAGCGCATGCAATCGTACTTGGGAATGATGATTTCTACGTCGTTACCCCTGATGGCGTGCTCCCAGGAGAGCCCAAAGATGACATCGGCAAGCCCGCCTACCTTGGCTACAGGGGCGCACTCGGACGCAACGTGAACAATGTACATACAGCCACCCTTCTCCAGCGGACGGCCCAAACCGCCGCAATAAAATTTAAGGTATATAGACCCACGGCTGAATATTATGCCTGTGCAGTGGCGCGGATATAATATTTAGCCGTGTATTCAATAATCCCCCACAACTAATAAAAATACATTCCGCCGGGTGTAATAATATATATTTTAATGAAAGAGGGATTTTTATTTTACCGTAGGGAGCGGCATCATGGCATTACCGGACGTCATAAAGACAGCTTTGGAGCATATACAGCACATCGCGAAGGCGGAAACCATCTTCGGCGAGCCCATAACCGTGGGCGGCGTCACCCTGATCCCCGTCTCCCGCGTCTCCATAGGCTTCGCCGCCGGCGGGGCGGGCAAGGACGAAAAGAGCGCCTCCGGCGCCGGGGCCGGCGGCGGCGTCAACGTCACACCGGTCGCCTTAGTCTCCATATCCGGCCCGGAAATCAAGATCCACTCGTTAGAAAGCGGGGAAATAGACCTCGGAACCCTTTTGGCCAAAACGCCGGACGCAGTCAGAAAACTCGCCAAATACCTGAAAAAGAAGTTCGGTGACGACAAGGACGAAAAAAACGGCGGGGACAGCGGCGGATCGAACGGGAAGGAACCCCCGAAAGAGACGCCTGAAGGTTGATTATGTTCGATACGGAAGACCCGCAAAACATATGGGTATCGCCCGACGCCCCCGACGGCGGCATGGGGACGCACGAATCCCCGTTTTCAGAAATATCGTCCGCCCTCAAAAGGGTCACCCCCGGCCAGCATATTATTTTGATGCCGGGTACGTACCAGGGCGACCTGACCGTAGACACCTCCGGCGAGGAGAAAGCCCCCGTTTACATCTCCGCGCAGAACCCCGGAGAGGCCGTTGTCGACAACGGATGCTGGTATTTTTATGATACGTCAGACCTCGTTGTCTCCGGCATGGCCTTCAAAAACACCCGCCACGGCGCGATCTCCGTAATGGGCAAATGCCTGCGGAACCGGTTCCACAACATCAATTTTATTGACTGCGGGACAGACGAAAAAGCCTCCTGCACCCTCTATTTCGGCGGCGCCGGGGGGCGGTTCAATATCGTGGAAGACTGCGTTTTCTCGCGCTCCGTCAACACCAAAAGCGTAGGGGCCGAAGCGGTCGTATCCGCGAAATCCGCCGCCATCAGCACCCAAAACGCGGCGGTGGGGCTTATGATATCCGACGGGGGCAGCGGCGCGCCGCTCACAAACTACGTGGTCAGGAACAACCGCTTCAGCGGCTACGACCGCGCGGTCATCGTAGGCTCCGGCGAATCGGAATTTGAGAGCGGGCACAGCGTAGACCTGAACAGGGTCGACGGCTGCGCGTGCGAGGGTATAGTAATAAAATGCGGCGATGTGCAGGCACGCGGCAACGAAATCCGCAACTGCGCCGGAACCGCCATAGTGTTTGACGGCGGCGAGGGGTCGGAGGCAAACGGAAACCTGATATCGGGATGCGGCGGCGGGATAACCGTCAGCGGTATCAGCCACACTATCACAGGGAACCATATAACAAAATGAAAATCTTCATAACAGGCGGTACCGGGAACATAGGCCAATACGTGACATTGGCGGCTGCCGATAACGGGCACGAAGCGGTTGTGCTGACACGGTCGCCGGAAAAATATCCGTCTATGGCGCGAAAGGCAGCACTTGTTAAAGGCGTCATCACAAATTATGAATTGATGGCCGACTGCGTCAAAGGATGCGATGCCGTGATCCACATAGCGCTTGGGTGGGGGGACGAGCCGGTATCAATGCTAACAAACGATACGGCGGCTACCGTCAAACTGTTGGAAATGTCCGAAAAAGCGGGCGTAAAAAAGTTCATCTACACCAGCAGCACCGCGGCTATGGGGCTTATGCGGCCCGTCATGGAAGAGTCTATGGCCAATATCCCGGTTGACCTCTACGGCAGCACAAAAGCGGCGTCTGAGGCGTACGTGCTCGGCTTCAGAAAATACTACGGGAGCGGCGGCGAGGTGTCTATGAAAAGGAACATCATCCGCCCCGGATACACGTACTCAACACCGCCGTGGGACGACGGGGTGACGCAGCCGGACTCGCGGTTCAGGGACATTGCGGACGCAATCGTCAACGATCAACCGGTAGCACTGACAAAGCACGACGGCACGCAGTTCATATCGGCGCGGGAGATCGCGCAATTATATATGAAGTTGATTGAAAGCGATAAAAACGAAGAGGTCTACCTCGCCCTCGGCAACATGTTTACAAGCTGGGAACGTATAGCGATGATCGCGCTCGACGAATATCCGGAATCAAAATCCGAAATAATACTCAGGGATTTGGGATGGGGCGAGCAGCCGATGATGTTTGACATACGCAGGATGCAGAGGGATTTTGGGCTGTCGTTCGACAGCCAGAAGTATCTGCACGAACACATCAAATGGAATCTGGCCGAAGCGATAAAGAGAAAATCATCCCAGACAAAATATTGCCGCTGATTCCATGTGGTGCGTGTTGGGGTAAAGGTCGAACAGCGCCCACCGCGACAGCTCATACCCGCCGTTAATCAGCGCGCCGGCGTCTCTGGCGAATGTCGACGGATTGCATGATACATACAGTATTGTCTCCGGCGCCGTGTCAATCAGCCACCTGCGCACGGATTTGACGAGGCCGGGGCGCGGCGGGTCTACGATTATGCAGTCCGGACGCTTTGGTTTTATCAATTTATCAAGATACCCCCCCTTCTCAACATCCGCCGGCACGGCTTTCAGATGATCTTTCCCGTTATGCCTGAAATTCCTCTCCGCGGCCTGCACCTGCGCCCTGACGTTTTCCACAAGTACGATCTTGCTGAAATCATCCGCCAGCATAAGCGAGAAAAATCCTATACCCCCGTAAAGATCCAAACAATACTCCCCGCCCGTATCCCCCCGCGCCCACCGCCCAAGCGCCTCCAGCAAAAATTGATTCGACTGAAAAAAGCTCCCGCCGTCCGCCAAAAACCTTATATCACCAACAACAATCTCGGTATCCGCACTCGTCAACCCCCCAACGCACGGGCAGCTGGCCACACGCTCCCCCATCAACACCCGCAGATCCTTTGCCTCTTTGGAGACCGCCCCGACCTTCCCCGCGTTAAGCGCCTCCAGCACGTCGTTTATGCCGTCGGCCAGCAGCGGGCACCTTTTGATCTTTACGACGTCGTTGGTCTTGCGTTTGAAGAATCCGGCGTGGTTATTTTGGCGGTCTATTTTTATTTGCGCGCGGATGCGGTACCCGAACTCCTCCGCGGTCAATACCTCAACATCGTCAAGGCGGGGAAATTTGCCTATCCTGTCAACGCAATCCAAAAAAATCTCTTTTTTGCAGCGAACCTGCTCATCATACGAAAGGTACAGCCAGTCGCACCCGCCGCACTCGCCGTAATGCCGGCACGGCGGCTCCCTGCGGTGCGGGGATTTTTCGATTATCCGTACGGCCCGGCCAACGCGCGTCCCGCCCTGCGCCCCGTCCTCCTCGTACCCGACAACTTCCCCCGGCGCAACCCCCGGTATCAGCACGACGCCGTCGTCGTCCCTGCCCAGCCCGTACCCGCCAAAGACGAGCTTTTCGATACGCACCGTACTCATTGTTCAGACAACGGGTCGCCGATGTCCTCATACACGCCAACAGGTACCGGCCGCTCCGCGTTCGCCTGCCTCTCCGCCATCGCGGCGGCCCTCGACACTACAGACGGCAGCGACGCGCCGGCTTTTTTAATCAGCCACCCCCCGTCGTCCGACGGCAAGGACGGCATATAATCGGGCTCAAACAGTTTTATCGAGCAGTAGATATCCCTCAACTCTATGCGCAGCGCTTCCTGATACCCCTCGTGGTCGGGGTAGAGTTCGTACGCCCACAGCAAGGCGATGCTGTCCATAACCGTGTATATTTCATGGGGCACCTCGTCGGGCTGCAGGCCGATTTTGTGGTATTTGCCCGTCCGCTCCGTAAGGCCACTTATCTCCATGCTGGTAATGCTTAACCGCGACCTGCCGGGGCGCGTTATGACTACCTGACCTATGCCCTTGCCGTAGGTGGGCGAACCGATGATGTACGCGCCGGCCTTGTCTTTGAGCCCGGCGGCCATTATCTCGGAGGCGCTGGCGCTCCAGCCGTTTACAAGCACGGAGATGTTCTTGTTCAAAAGCATCGGGTGCCGGTTACTCGTTCTCGGCTTGTCTATCATCGTGTAGCCTGTGAGCGCATCGCTGTCGTAAAACCTGCGGTGGTACTGGATGTACTCGGTGTTGTTGGGCAGCATCTCGCCGAGCATCGCGTCGCACACACTGAGCAGGCCGCCGCCGTTGTAGCGGAGGTCTATTATGATGTTGTCGAAGCGCGCCAGATAATCGGCAAAGACCTTGAACGACTTCCCGCCCTCGCTGTAGAAGGCGTCTAAATAGAAGTAGACAGTCTTATCCGTGAGCTGGATCGGCGTGTCTATGGGATTGCCGGGCGGTATGGCGCCGCCGCCGGGGCGGTTGTCCATGTATTCGGTGTAGCGGGTGCCGCCAAGGCTGTCGTTTATCGCCCTGAACATATCTTCGGGCGTCAAGTTGCCGGCCGCGGGGGGGAGGCGCTCCTGAAATATGCTGTATACATTCAGGTACTGCCAGACGCTCTGCTGTTCCTCAAGCCGGTCCGAATCGCCGTCGTAGACATCGTAGAGGCAGGCGAAAAACAGCACCGCGGATAACGTCAATGCCAAGCCGATCTTAAATTTCACGATAAATCCTCCATAAATTGTGCATCCTTTGGGATGCGGTTAGTTTTTTGGGGGCGCATTTTTGCTTCACCGCGATAAACACGGCTTACCGGACGATACACCCCTCCGGGAGGCGAAATCATCGCATAAATGATTTTTCCGCCGATTCCCTGACCGCGCGTATACGGCCCGCGTAGTCGTTACTGTTGAATACGTAGCTCCCGGCGACAAGGACGTTGGCCCCCGCCGCCGCGCAGACCGCCGCCGTCTCGCCGTTTACCCCGCCGTCAACCTCTATATCCACATCAATCCCCCGCTCAACAGCCGCTTTCCTCACCGCGCCGACCTTTTCCATGACATCGGGGATGAACTTCTGCCCCCCGAAACCCGCGTAGACCGACATTATCACCACCTGATCCGCCAAGTCCAGCGCGCCCATAAAAAGGTCTGTAGATTTATCCGGGTTGACCGCGACGCCGGAGCGGACCCCTCTGACCCGGATATCCCCCAATAACGCCCTGACCGCGTCAATCCCCCCAACCGCCTCGGCATGGAACGCCAGTATGTCGGCCCCCGCGTCGCAAAAGGCCGGGGCGTACCGAGCCGGGTCGGATATCATCAAATGGACATCGAGCGGCACGGACACGCACTTTTTGACGGCCTCGACAATGAACGGCCCGAAAGTCAGGTTGGGGACGAAATGCCCGTCCATGACGTCGCAGTGTATCAGGTCGGCGCCGGCGTCCTGCGCGGCCTTCACCTCGCGCTCAAGGGCCCGGAAGTCGGCGGACAATATCGATGGGGATACCAGGATTTTTTTCATAGTAGTATAAATATAATATATGGGATGGGCGTAATAGCTAAAATCTGGTTTAATTTGGGGACTGCGGGAGCATTACAGGTCAGACATTGGGGCTGGGGCGAAAAAAAATTAAAATAGATTTTGGCGTACGGGCGTGATATTATATATATTATATAGTGTGAGGCTTTTTTTATTTGAAATCTTTTTAAAAGAGGGGGGCCTATGGCTAATCCTAAGCGTTTCGCGGGCATCGGTGCCGCGTTTTTGTTCACTTTCGCGTTGGTGGCGGCCTTTTGGGGGCCGGCGACGGCACAAACCGGGGATAAGTACTGCGAGATCGCTCTGGCAGGTTGCCCCCAGGATTATGACGGGAGCCAACTGGTCGTTCCCCTTGATGTGATCGCGATGTCTTCGGTGATACGCGGGTGCGTCAGGGTGGATTCGTCTACCGGCGGCAACGTGGAAACACCGGCTATTATGTTCATTATCGACCACTCCAGAAGTATGAGACTTAATAATAACAGCGTTTCTGCCAGCGACAACGATCCAAACGGAAACCGGTTCAGGGTTACGCGGGCGCTTGTCGACACGATCGCCAAAGTAGTTCCCGATGCACAGGTTGGTGTGGCGATATTTGCTTCCGGACTTGTTCACCAAACAAGCTGGGACCGTAACCTGATCGCATTCGAGCCGTCGCCTTCCGACGGGGCATATCTGCCTCTCAGGCCGCTCAACGCTACGGCGCAAACCGGGGGATACGCATCCGGTTCCAACGCCACATGGTATGACGTGATTATGGGTATGTTTAATGTCCCGGCAAACGTAAATAACCGGTCAACGCTCCGCAACGGCAGCGGCAATACGGTCAACGAGCAATCGAACACCAACATTTCAATCGCGTTCGAAGCGGCAATAATGGAATTCCAAAAAAACAACGCCGCAAATGGCATACCCCCCAAAAATCAGTATATAATTTTCCTTTCCGACGGCGAGCCCACGGTACCAAGCGGCAGCGCCTGGAACTCCAAGCTGAACAATTTCCGTGACAGTACGGCGAACACGCCCACTACATATACGGTTTTCCTGACCAACAACAATTCGCCAATTCCGGCACAACTGAATACAATGACCGCCAATATACAAAATAACGGGTACTCAAATAACAACCCAAACAGCAACATTTGGTCAATAGCCGCCGACTACGACGGTCTGCTCTCCCTTATGATGGATAACATAATCGCGCACATGATGACAAATGTCGACGGCACCCCCAGAAGAATCATCATCCAAAGCGCCGGCGTACGCGACTCTACCGGCGAGGTGGATAATAACTTCACATTCAGCAGACGCCTGCCCATAGATACGGCGGATATTACGAATGTAAGCATGGGTGTAACATACAATATGCGAATAGACTCGACATGGGTGATACCGGGAACGGACCGCGACACCACCACCACGGTACGCACGGTAGATTCACTCTTTACATACGAGTTCACCGTGCGCCGCACCGCAGATGCTGCGTCTCTTGTCAACTGGCAGAACCAGAGCGGCGGCCTGGAACCGTCCTGCGGTGAAAAACCCACGCTTGGCCTGCAGTTCAGGGGCGAGACTCTGGCAAGTTCTGCGACAAACACCGTAAAAGAGGTCAGGGGGAACATGGACGTTCTAACGGTAGTGTTCGACAACACCGCCGGCCTGTTTGACTACACAAACGTTATAGTGCAGGTGCTGAACGATGACGGCACCATTTCCGATACAGTAAATCTGACACTGCGCAAAGCCGGCAATATATGGACCTCCGAGTTCCCGAGGCTGACGGTTTCAAATCCCGATATGGTAAATACCGCCGACGGGGTTTTGCAGCACGCGCCTAAAGACAGTATAATACTGGTATTCCGCAACCCGGAAATTCCGCTTGACACATTGCGTATCGCTGTACCTTACATCCATACGAACATGGCGTTTTACGACATCCCCGGCCCTCCGGACAGTACCAGGCTATATCCGGATGCCATCTCGGTAATCGCCGGAGACCAAACGGATATCTACGCCAAGTTCTTTGACGCCGACGGCGTTTGGGACCAGACAATTGATCCGTCCAAGGTCGTGTGGACGCTGAACGACAGAACCAACGCCTCGCTGAAAATCGACGGCCTCCACGCCATGTTTGAGAGTACCGTTGCCGGCCGGTTATACTCGGTAACGGCGACATACACCGAAGGGACTATGGTGATAACGCGTTCCATCAACATCTCGGTGGTTCCGGGCCCGCCGGTCTATCTGGAGGTGGTGCTCGATCCTTCCAGAGCAGGCGCTCAAGCCGACACTAACAAGTTGAAGGAGCCTCAGGAGTACACGTTCGAAAAGGATGTAAGCAGCGCAGTGTTCTACGTTATAGAGCGCGACCGTTACGGCAACCGGATAACCGAACCCGACTTCTCCCGGGATCATTATGTGTGGTCAAGCAACGATCCGCGGGCCATAACCGCCAACAGGCGGGACAGCACCTCGGCGGATGTAAAGAGGCAGGGCAATTCATTCGCCAACGGGCTGCAGGTTACAGTAACCAAGGGCCTTTTGGAAGGCAAGGTTAATATAAAGGTAGTGGGCGAAGCCTCGGTGGCTATGGGTCCCAACCCGTTCATCCCCGGCACGAGCAGCGTCAAAGACAGGTTGGAGAGAATAGGTCTCAGCGAGGAAGCCAAGAATACCTATATGGAGATTGTAAACAGGGAGGGCCTTTCCAACCACGGTGGCGGGAGCAACGACCCTAAGGGCATACTTATCGCCGCTACCGCGCCGAGAAACGTTCTGACCTCCGGTACCGGCAGCACCGGCAACCCGAAGGTTACAATAATGATTTATGACGCGGTGGGCAATGTTGTCTTCCGCAGCAAGCCGAATGATATTACGCTCGCCAACGACGGAACGACCTTCGGGTTTGTCTGGGATGGCAAGAATATGTCCGGCAGGAACGTAGGCCCGGGCACGTATTTGGTGCACATTGTTGCTCAGACCGACGGAGAAAGGTTTAACAGCAGGCGAAAAATTGGCGTAACTTTGGAAGGCAAACTCAGGTAAAACACACACAGGGGGGGCCGGCTTAAAAAGCCAAGCCCCCCTTTAAAGCGAGGATTTTTATGCTCACCATAAATCGGATTGTGGGCGTGGGCACGACATTTCTGTTGGCGCTCACAGTTATTATCACCGTATTTGGTTCTGTCGCCGCACAGAAGACCACAGGGACAATGGAGTATTGCGAGGTCACGCTGACCGGATGTCCACAGGATTACGACACTCTTGAGATCGTAGTTCCGCTTGGCGTAATCGCCATGTCTGCGCAGATCAGGGCGTGCGGGATATATGACGAAACATCTACGGAGGGCAGCAACGGAGTTCCGGCGGTCATATTTGTGATTGACAACTCTAAGAGTATGGGCAACATAAACGTGGACGGCAGAGACCCCAACGGCAACCGCTTCAAGGCAACGCTCGCCCTTATAGACTCAATATACGCCGTGTACCCAAGCGCTGAGGTGGGGATTGTCATTTTTAACGACGCGCTTATTTTCAACGCCGACCGCGACGCGAACCTTAAACGTTTTAACGGGACGACTTATCCGGGCCTTTTTCTGGATTACCTGAATCAGTCTTATCTGCCCCTCAAGCCGCTCAACTCGTTGAGCACGCGCGGCATGACGGCCAACGGCGGGGCAGACCACATTTTTACCAGAGGCGAAATCCCGTGGAAAGACCTGCTCAACCGCGTATTCTCAGACACGGCGGTAGTGACCGGCGGCATACCCAGAGTTATCACGCAGGTAGTGGAGCCTACCATAGGCGGCCGTCAAGCCGAGGACACCGATATATCGCTGGCGTTTGAAGCGGCGGTTGAGGCTTTTAAGGCTACGAACCTGCCACGGGAGAACCAATGCATAATATTTCTGTCAGACGGCGATGCGCTGCTTCCTTACGGCTCGGGCGGAAACCGCAACCCGCGCATAGACAACCAAAACAATTACTTCGAAAATGTAAACGACGTACCAACCACGTACACAATCTATCTTGGCGACGCCCGCAACAAGGACATCCCGGCCAATCTGGACACCATGACCAACAGGATACGCCGAAACGGGTACTCCGACTCAAACGATGACAGCAGGATATGGATTCAGGAGTCAAACTACAACGAGCTTTTGACGCGTATGATGGAGAACATCATTTCGCCCATGCTTTCCAAGTCTGAGGGCAACGCCAACAGCATTGTTATTTCCAGCGCCGGCATAAGCGATTCGGCCAAAGCGGATAACGAAGAACATTTCATATTCAACAGGCAACTGCCTATAGACACGGCGGAGGTTACTACCATATCAATGGGCGTTCGCTACTATGTGCGGGTAGATTCGACGTATACACTGGACCTGGGAATGGAGACTCAGCGCGACACTACCTATACTGTACACATAAATCCGGACTCGCTGTTCACCTACGAGTTCAAACTGCGGCGCTCCGCCGACCCGCCTGCGGGCTGGGATACCCTGATGCAGACGAGCCGATGCTACGAGCGGCCCACACTCAGCCTTCTGTTTCAGGGAGCGGGTCTGCCGGGCCTCGAAGCCAACGGGACCATGGATACCCTGACGGTATTGTTCGATAACACCGGCGGAATGTTTGACTACGATTCGGTTTGGGTGGACGTCAACAACTCCCGCGACGCCTCTTTCTACGATTTTGAAAGATTGACGCTGCGCCGGGAAGCGGGCAGTATATGGACTATGGATTTCCAAATTGAACCTTTCGACCATGCATCAGCAGGCGACGGGATATTGCAGCTCGGGGTGGAGGACAGCATCATAGTGGTCTTCCGCAATCCGCATATCCCACTCGACACGCTGCGCGTAGCCGTACCGTACATCACCTCCAATGTGGCATTCTACAGCCGCGACGGCGAACCCAAACCTGAGTGGCGGCTGCCCACCACCGTCGAGATGACCGCCGGCAGCTATTTAGACATATACGCGAAGTTCTTCGATCAGGACCACGTATACGATCCATCGTTCGAGAGCGACCCGTCAAAACTTGAGTGGACCTGGAAAGACCCGGATAGCAATGCCACTATAGAGACGGACGGCATCCACTGCCGGTTCTACAGCGAGACGGCAAACGCCGTCTACTCAATGACGCTAAGGTATCTTGACGACCGCGCTATACCACTGTCACACACAATCCACGTAAGGGTAGTCCCGGCGCCGCAGCGCTATTTGGAGGTCGTGCTCAACCCTTACACTTACACGGCAATGGCGAAGGTGAGGGATACCAACGTACTTAAGCGGGCCAAGGAGTTTCCGTTCTCAAAAGATATTCAGCATATCACGTTCTACGTGATTGAGCGCGACCGTTTCGGCAACTATATAGGCCTCTGCGCGGGCGCCGAGTGGACGAGCGCCAACACGATGTTTCTCTCTGCGGAACCGCAGGGCGACAGCAGCTCGGCGCTTATCACGAGGCTCGGAACCACATCCGCCGACAACCTGCTGATAACGGTGGAAAAGGACGGCATCTCCACCATGGTGTTCGTCAGGCTGGCCGGCGAAACATCGATGGCGCTCACCCCCAACCCCTTCATACCCGGCAGAAGCGATGTAGAGAAAACACTGCGGACTATAGACCCATCCGGCATGACATACTTGTTCTACAGAGACATAATAGTGGCGAACCGCAACAAGTCCGGCATACTCATAGCCACAACGGCCCCTACCAGCATTATGCGAAATACAAACGGCACCCCAACGGCAAAGGTCATGATCTACGACGCGACCGGCAAGGTAGTCTTCAGAAGCGCGCCGCGCGACATAACGCTGGCATCCGACAACACAACATTCGGGCTCATTTGGGACGGCAGAAATAACAACCGCAGAAGGGTCGCCGGCGGAAACTATTTTGTTACTATAAGCGGTACTATGGAAAACGGTATAAAGTATAACGCCAAGCGATTGATTGGGATTAAAGTCGAATGAAACGATTAATTCGCGGACGAATATCCACGCGCGCAGAATTGGTGTTACGATACGGTGTTAGAGATTTTGGGATGTTATGGTATTTATTAATATAGATTCGGGTGTCAGGGAATCCCGTGAAAACCGGGAGCGGACACGCCACTGTAAATCCTGATTCCGTTTTGCTGGAGCGGAATCATAAGCGGTCAAACCACGCCACTGCCTCTGCGGAGATGGGAAGGCGGCCGCTTGGGAAAGCCAGGAGACCTGCCTGAATTTGTTCCATTATTCTACGGCCCTCGTGGATGGGCCGGAAGGGTCTTTTGTGCGCGTGCCGATATCATTGCCGGCGCCCGGAATCGCGGGCGGACGGGGGCGGATGTCCCCGTACATTATATTGTTGATGATTTTGATGGCGGCGTTTGCCGCATCGTCAAATAATATTGCCGATGACGCCGAGGTTATCATCATGGATGACGATGACGAAACGGTGCTTGTCGTCCGCCACCGCGCTGCCTCTCCCCTCTCCCCATCATCCCGCACAATAAGGGCCGAAGAGTTTCAGGGCAAATTTTCCGATCTGGCATCAGTACTGGAAACCGTCTCCGGCATCAACATACGTACAATGGGCGGGCACGGGCAGTACGCCGAGGGCGCGATACGCGGGGCATCGGCGCAGGGCATACGTGTGTACCTCGACGGCGTACTGCTCAACAGCGCGTCGGCCGGGGCGGTCGACCTGAGCAAGATTCCGTTAGACAGAATCCGGGTAATCCGCGTTACAAAAAGCACATCGGGACTAAGGCAGATGGGCGCGGGGATGGGCGGGGTCATCGAGCTGTTTACGGACGTTGACAGGAGGATAATAAGCGCGAACCTTGAGGCCGGCAGCTACGGCAGCATAAAGGGGGGGATGATCATCAAATCCGGCAGCGATAAAAACATCCGGCAGCAGTTTAACGCAGACGCATCGTCATCAAATAATAATTACCCATACATACACGACAACGGCACGACAATACCAACACTGCGCGACCCCGACCCAACATGGGACGATACGCTTATGCGGAAAAAGAACAATCAGTACAGAGCAGCCGACGCCGCGTACGGTTTATCAATCGACATCAACGACAATCACAAAATAACCCAGCAGCTGCGCGCAGGAGCGTTCACACAGGGGCTGTTCGTCTATCACTACAAACACAATAAAAGCGGTTCGACGGGGGGGCGCAACGCCGCGTACAGTATTGATTATCAGGGCGTCATCACCGACAAATTGACATTAAGCGGCGAGGCTAACGCCGTTTACCGATACAGCAATATAAGCGACCCGGACGGGCGTTTTTATCTGAGCGTAGCGGGGAAGGAGCTGGAATCGTCAGGCGGGTCGGCGGACATTATAGCAGACGCGAAATATTCATTGACTGATAATTTTTATCTGGCAGGACTGATCGGAACACGCGCCGAACATTATACACAGCGCAATCTCGCGATAACAGACAGGCCGGAGATGATAAGGCATGAGTACAGGGCAGGCGCGGAGGCAGGATTGACAACGGGGGTGGTCGAGGCCGCTCTGCGCGCTGCCTATAAATATGAGGCCGATACGTCAACAGCAGGATTGGGGTACTGGTCGCCGGAAGGAAGCCGCCGCACACTCTCCTGCCCCGCCGCGGAGGCCGTTGCCAGACTCAACATCAATCCGGTAACATTGCAGCTGTCCGCCTCAACATCAAAGCGCAGCCCAACGTTCTTCGAAAAGTTCGGCTGGGGCGGCGGGTTTATCTCTACACCCGAACTTAAAGAGGAGACGAGGATGGAGGCTGACATCGGCGCGTCTATTGACATGGGTGAATACACGGCGGCGGTATCTCTCTTCGCGGGAGAGATCAACGACAAGATCAAAAGCATCCCACGCGGCGGCGGGTTCGTGAAGGTTATGAATTTCGCGGACACGAGGTTTTACGGGGCCGAGGTTGATATCAACACAAGATTATTACGGCTATTGACGGTTGAAATCAGCACATCATACCTTAAAAGCGTAATCAGCGGCGCTGCGGATCCGGGGTGGGTAAACAAGGCAGAGCCGTTCGTCCCGGAACTGTCCGGCTATATAAAAACAGAAGCCGATATCAAACACTTAAGCATAGGCCACGGGGTAAAGTATGAGAGCGATTGTTTCCTTGGCATTGACAACAGGGAAAAGCGCCCCGCCCAGACGGAGTTGAGCGCCTGGGCGTCTTACAGGATCGCCGAATATCTTACAGTACGTTACCGTGCGGACAATTATCTCAACACGGCCAATTTTGATTTTCTGGATAATCCTAAGCCGAGAAGGACACACGCGGTGTCGGCGGCTTTATCATTTTAAAACAAAGGGGTGTTTTATGCGCAGGATCAGTATCAGTACCATAGCGGCTGGATTGGCGTTGATGTTTATGATGTCGTGTTCGAACAATTCGAACCCCACCAACAACAATAACACGGGGGGGGACACAATCCCAACGGCCAATACGGCAAAATTAGCCGTTATCACTACCGCCAGCGACTACTCGTCTACAAACTTTGATATTATGTTATCCGACGGCTACACTGTCAGTTCGAACCTCATCGATCAGCTCCATAGTGACCTCTCGGTGCGGGCGTTCGGCTCCGATGTCTACATCATCGAGCGTCTCGGCAGGGACAACATCATAAAGTACGACACGAAATCGATGGGAGTCTTGTACCAGCAGAACCTCGGAGCCGGCCTGAACCTGCACGATATCGCGGTAGTCTCGGAGACGAAGGCGTACGTCAGCGCGTACGAGGATAACGGGCTGATAATCTTCAACCCATCGGCGGGGACGAAAACGTCCGCCATTGATATGTCGCGTTTCGCAGCGTACGCGGGGACGGACAGCGCCGAGGCGGTCCCGTTCGTCAGCTCGCTCGCGCTCTACGGCAACTACCTCTACGCGGCGTGCCAGCGCCTGAAGGTAGCCGATGGGCCATGGGGTCCCGCGCCGGAACCGGGAGACACAAGCATCATAGCCGTAATAGACACCCGCAGCGACGAAATCGTGGCCGAGATCAAATTAAACAGGAAGAACCCGGCGTCTATGAGCATCTTCGGGGATAAAATGCTCGTCTCGTCGACCGGGAGCTGGTTCGACATAACGAGCGGGGGCGTGGAGATGATAGACCTCTCCTCAAACACGAACCTCGGCATAATAGCGGAGGGCGAGGCGTTTGGCGGGAACGTGTCGAGCGCGGTCTTCGTGTCGGCGGAGCGGGCGTACATCAGCGTAATGCAGGATGACTGGACGACGGGGATCGTACCGTTCAACCCGGCTACGGGAGCCATCGGCGCGAAGATTGAGGGCATAGGCGACGGGTTCGGTGGGTTGGCGTACGACGGGGAGAAGCTGTACGTCGGTGACCGCGGGTATGCGGAGGCGGGCGTGGCGGTGATAGACCCGAACACAAACACGGTCGAGCGCACGGTAGCCACGGGGATGCCGCCGTCGGGGTTGGCGGTGGTATCCGGTAAACATTAATTTGTTGCAATCGGCGGCCAGTACACCGGGTGCCGTCCGACGACTGCACGACCAGCGTGATGTCGCCGGACGGCACCCGGCGCACTGGCCTATAGCGTGTACATTAAATTATTATTTGGCGGGGCGGATACCTATTCGCAGATGCGGCATAATGTATATTATATGGAATCATCATATATATAAGGATATACACCATGCCCACAAAACAAGAAGCTTTAGATTACCACGAAAGCGGCCGCCCCGGCAAGATCGAAGTGATATCGACCAAGCCCTGCCGGACGCAACTTGACCTGTCGCTGGCCTATACCCCCGGCGTGGCTGAGCCATGCCGGGTTATAGAGAAGGACCCCGCCGCGGCGTACAGGTACACCGCGCGCGGCAACCTTGTCGCGGTCATCACCGACGGCACCGCGGTACTCGGCCTCGGCAACATCGGGCCGCTGGCCGGCAAGCCGGTCATGGAGGGCAAGGGGATACTCTTCAAGCGCTTCGCCGACATCGACGTGTTCGACATAGAGCTGGCGGCAAAGAACCCCGACGAATTCATAAACGCAGTGGCGATGATGGAGCCAACGTTTGGGGGGATAAACCTTGAAGACATAAAGGCGCCGGAGTGCTTTTATATTGAGGAAGAGCTCAAGCGGCGGATGGGCATCCCCGTGTTCCACGACGACCAGCACGGCACGGCGATAATATCCGGCGCGGCGCTCTTAAACGCGGCGCGGCTGCAGGACAAATCGCTCGCCGAGATGAAAGTCGTATTCTCCGGCGCGGGCGCGGCGGCGATATCGTGCGCGTACCTATACGTGAGGCTCGGCGTCAAAATGGAGAACATAATGCTCGTAGACTCAAAGGGCGTGGTATACAAGGGGCGGACGGACGGGATGAACAAGTACAAGGAGCCGTTCGCCGTCAATACCCCAAAACGGACGCTGGCCGAGGCGATGGAGGGGGCCGACCTGTTCGCCGGGCTGAGCGCGGCGGGGCTGGTATCAAAAGAGATGGTCGCGAGCATGGCCGTCCACCCCGCGGTTTTCGCTATGGCGAACCCAGACCCCGAAATCGCGTACGATGCCGCCAAGTCCGTGCGGGATGATCTAATCATGGCGACAGGGCGCAGCGATTACCCGAACCAGGTCAACAACGTTCTCGGATTCCCGTTCATATTCAGGGGCGCGCTCGATGTCCGCGCGTCAACCATCAACGAAGAGATGAAGGTAGCGGCGACCAGGGCGCTGTCGGAGATCGCCACGTGGGACGATATCCCGCAATCCGTCCTTGACGCCTACGGGTTGAAGGAGCTGAAATTCGGGCCGGAGTACATAATCCCCAAGCCGCTCGACCCGCGCGTTCTGGTTGAAGAGAGCATAGCTGTCGCCAAGGCGGCGATTGATACGGGGGTCGCGGGGGATACGTCTATTGACCTTGTTAAATACAGGGGGCATTTGGAGAAGCTGGCTGAGAATATCAGCAAATAAAGGCGCATACCTTCAGGATGCGAAATTAATACATAATATATGAGAACCATTAATTTTTCAACTATCGTCAATACCGTAAAACAGATGTGCGTTGACGCCGCGTATGTGCTGCCGGATGATGTTCTGGCGCGCATCAGACAAGCGCGGGACGATGAGCCGTTTCCGCGGGCGAGGGATATTATCGGACAGATAATCGAAAACGCCAATATCGCCGCCACAGAAAAAATACCCATATGTCAGGATACCGGATTCGCGGTGTTCTTTGTTAAGATGGGGTGCGATGTACGGATTGACGGCGGGAATCTGATTGACGCGGTCAACGAGGGGACGCGGCAGGGGTACGCGGAGGGGTATCTGCGCGGGTCTATTGTTGATGATCCGGTGTTTGACCGCAAAAATACATCCGATAACACCCCGGCGCTGGTACATATGGATTTGGTTGACGGGGACCGGTTAGAAATCACCATCCTCCCCAAAGGCGGCGGATGCGAGAATATGAGCGGGCTGGCTATGCTCAAGCCCGCCGACGGGCTGGCGGGAATAATTAAATTTGTGCGTGATACAGCCGTCAATGCAGGCGGCAATCCTTGTCCCCCAACTGTAATAGGCGTGGGGATAGGCGGGACGGCGGACGCGGCATCCGTCCTTGCGAAAAAAGCGCTTCTGCGGCCTGTTGGTATCAATCATGTTGATGACCGGTACGCAAAGTTGGAGAGTAACCTGTTGGACGAAATCAACGCGAGCGGAGTCGGCCCGCAGGGTTTGGGCGGGAAGCATACCGCGCTGTGGGTATCGGTAGAATATATGCCATGCCACATAGCGTCCATGCCGGTGGCAGTGAGCATTAATTGTCACGCGGCAAGAAGGGTAACGGCGGCATTATGAGCGGCAGCATCAACACCATCAACATATCAACACCGATTAATAAGGATATATTGAAATCTTTAAGGGCCGGCGATAATGTTTTGCTGACCGGGACGATCTACACCGCGCGTGACGCGGCGCACAAGCGGTTTATGGGGTGTATTGACAGAGGTGAATCATTGCCCTTATCTTTAGACAGCCAAATAATCTACTACTGCGGCCCAACGCCGCCCACCCCAAAGCGCTGCATCGGCAGCGCAGGCCCTACAACAAGTTCGCGCATGGACCGCTGCGCGCCATACATCCTCCGCAAAACCGGATTAGCCGCGATGATAGGCAAGGGCGGGCGCGGTGTTGACGTCATAAACTCGATCAAGGAGTGCGGCGCGGTATATTTCGCGGCTACGGGGGGCGCGGGGGCGCTTATATCATCCTGCATAAAATCATCGCATATTATTTGTTACGAAGACCTTGGCCCCGAAGCGGTCTATAAATTCGAGGTGGAAGCGCTGCCGCTGACCGTCGCGGTGGATTCGCTCGGCAATGATCTGTACGTATTGGGCCCGCAGGAATACCTATCCCAAAAATCCCGTTAAAGGCGACGACGCGTTAGCAATTTTCGATGATCCCGCCATCCCCGCCAGATAAGCTAACCGCCCGGCCCTGACCGCGTGCTTGAACGCTTTTGCCATGCCGACAGGATCATCGCTCGCGGCAATCGCAGTATTTAATAATACAGCCGCGGCGCCCATCTCCATCGCTTCCGCGGCGTGGGACGGTTTGCCTATCCCGGCGTCAACTATCACCGGAACATCTTTTAATTCAGCAATCATTATATCTATAAGCTCCGCCGTCCTCAATCCTCTGTTGGTACCTATAGGCGCACCAAGCGGCATCACCGCGGCAGCCCCCGCGTCAACCAACCTTCGCGCGGCGTACAGGTCGGGGCACATGTACGGCAGTACGATAAAGCCCTCTTTCGCGAGGACCTCAGTCGCCCTGACCGTCTCCTGATTATCCGGCAACAAATATGTACTGTCGCTGATGACCTCGATCTTCACCCAGTCCCCGCACCCCACGGCCCGCGCCAACCGCGCTATCCTCACCGCTTCATCCGCATTCCTCGCGCCGGATGTATTCGGCAATAATATCTTGCCTTGGGGGATGTGCGAGAGGATGCTGTCGTTCGGTTTGTCCATATCAACGCGCCGCAGCGCAACGGTGATGATGTCGCACTCCGCAGCTTCGAGGACGCTTGGGATTATCCGGTCGTCGCGGTATTTGCCGGAGCCGGTGATCAGGCGGGAGCGGATTGTTACACCGCCGATTATCAGGTCGTCATTATTTGTATTGGTATCCACCGCGCATTGCCCTTATTCTTTGTTGTAAACATATTCGCCGGTGGGTACGGATTTTGTTATCCACGTGTTCCCGCCTATCACCGCGCCCTTGCCGATCACCGTATTGCCGCCGAGTATCGTCGCGTTGGCGTAGATGATTACGTCGTCCTCGATATCGGGGTGGCGCTTCTGGCCCACCCTCGGCTTTCCCTCCTTGTCAAACGGCGATGTCGCGCCGAGCGTTACGCCCTGATATATCTTTACGTTCGCGCCTATCCTGCACGTCTCCCCTATCACCACGCCGGTGCCGTGGTCAATGAAAAATCTCGGCCCGATCTGCGCCCCGGGGTGGATGTCTATGCCCGTGCGCGAGTGCGCGCGCTCCGAGAGTATCCTCGGTATTATCGGCACGCCGAGCGCGTACAGGCAGTGGGCTATGCGGTGCGTGGCAATCGCCTCTACGCACGGGTAGCTGAGTATGATCTCGTCCAAAAACTGCGCGGCGGGGTCTCCCTCCTTGGCGGCCTTTATGTCGTCAAGCAATGTCGCACGAATTTCCGGCAACGATTCGATAAGGCTGACAAGCGCCTCGTGCGCCTTCTCCTCGCAGCTGCAGTCGTCGCACCTGTCTTTGCGGCAGCGGTAGCTGAGGACTTCGCGTATGTGCTTGCCGAGGCGGAAACTTATGTGGCGCAGCATATCGGCCATAAAGAAGTTCGTGTCGGATTTTTTGACCTTCTCCCTGCTGTAGTAGCCGGGGAAGAGCACGGCGAGGATGTCGTCGAGGATGTCGTATATCTCGTTGCGCCCGGCGAAGTCGAGGCCGTCGTCGGTTACGGCTTCGGGGCCGGCAACGAGATCGGCCTCAAGGCGGTCGACGATCTGCGGCAGGCGCTCATTCATCCATTTATTCAGGTCCATATCAAGGCCATCCTGTTAATACGACGTAGATTCGTGCAGATATTTTATCCACTGCGTGAAGAACTCCGTCCGGTGCGAGCGCCACAGGTTTACCGGGTTGTCCAGGTCTACGTTTTTGGGCGGGTCTACGTCGGTCCTGCCTTTGGCGGCGTCGCGGCGGTACTCTTCCACTAAGCGGCCCGGATCGTATTCGGGGTGGCCGAGGTGTATCAGGAAGCGGCTGTCGGCGCTTTCGAAGATGATGTACCCAGCGCCGTCCGCGTGCGCCAGCAACTGCACGCTCCCGTCTTCCTGCGCCTGTTCGAGCGCGGCGTCGTTTATGCCGGAGTGGCGGCTCTGGGCGCACCAGAACCAGTCGTCCATCTCGCCGGTTATCGTGTGGCCGCGCTTGAGGTTGACGGTTTTGTAAACGCCGAATATCTTTTTATCGTAGAGGGTTTTGTCTATGCCAAGGTACTTCGCCAGCGCGAGCCCGCCCCAGCAGATGCCCAAGGTCGAGGTCACGTTCTTTCTGGCGTATTTGAGGATGCGCTTTATCTCCTCCCAGTAGACCACGTCTTCGAACGGTATCTCCTCCACCGGCGCGCCGGTAAGGATAAGCCCATCAAGGCGCGAGCGGGCCACGGCCTCCTCGAACGTGACGTAGAGCTTGTCCAGGTGGGACCGGTCGCTGGAGTTGTAGTTGTGCGTTTTGAGCTTGATCCACACCGGCTCGATCTGCAGCACCGACCGCCCAAGCGGCTGGAGCAGGCTGAACTCGTACGTTTCGGCGCGGGGCATAATGTTAAGGATACCTACGCGCAGAGCGCGGATGTCCTCCCTGAGCGCGTCCTCGTTCGAAACGCACTGGACCTGACGGCTTTCGAGCGCCGCCTTTGCGTGGTAATCCCTGGGTACGACAATTGTCATTTTTGCCTATATCCCCTTTTAGAATCGACCGATACGATACGGTACGGATTAAGTTAGATAAATATAATATATGGCGGGGAAAAGAATTCAAAAAAAGGGGGGATAAAAAAAAGGCGGGGTGGTAAAAAAATGGGCGCGATAAATCGCGCCCCTACGGTATCGGTATGATTCCGATAAAAACTACTTCTTCGCCAGCTTCTGATAGAGGGACTTTTTGGCCTTGCTCTGGAACTCGAAATCCCCGTCATCATCAATATCAATCTGTGTAAACTCCACGCCGTCGAGGGTCAGCACATCGCCGGAAATATGGTAATCAAGCTGCCGAACATCATCGCTGTCTTCAAAATTTTCAAGGTAGAGCTTGCCGTTCTTCGTATACCACGAGAACTCTTCCCCTTCCAACTCGGAGTGCATATCATTATGCGAAGCAAAGTTAATAAACACGCCCGGAAGTAATTCTATTGATATGAACGACCACATAACGCCGTCTTCGCTCATCCAGGCGGTGTTGACAAGCCCGGCATCATACTCTACATCGGGGCCCGCCGTTATGTCCTTCTGCGTAAACGGGACAGACTCCCCTGCCATGACCACTGTCAGGTTGGCGCCGGATACGGTATACGTCGCGATCTGATTTGGGATATTATTCACAATACCCATCTCAGAGGATATATCGTAAGCGATCAGCGTGTCGTTCCTCGTGTACCATCTGGCGGTGAAGATCGGCACCCACATCATACCCGATACGTTGGCGCTCAGGGTTAAAGTGCTGTCAGACTTGAACGCGAAGCCTACCTCCCCCTCATACATTTCAAAAATTTCATCGAAACCGCCCATATATCCGTAGTCGCTCCCCACAAAGCCGGCCCAAACGAGATTCTGGCCAAGGATCAGCCTCGGATCCAACTCCCTCTTTTCGGGTGGTTCTTGCGGAGTAACCGATTTGTTGTCGGAGCCGCAGCCTGCCATAAGCGCCCCGGCCAGAACAGTTACCGCCAGCGCGCCGAGAAAGGTGCGCTTTACCCCGCTTTTAATTGATTTTGTCATACAAACTCCCCTTATAGATAAAGGTTAATATTGGTTGACTGCTATGAATTTCTCTATAAAGCAAAGGCACGGTATATTCCGTGCCCTTGATGTTATTATCATATTAGACCTACAAACCGACCCTGATGTTACAGTTTTTTTCTCCCGTGCGTTTCGGGCGGCCGGGGGGACGGCCGCCCCTGCAAACATTTTCGATCAAGCCGGCGTTGCTGCCGGGACCGGGATAATGCTCACCTTTTTGCGGTCGCCCGTGGTGCGCGAGAACTGGACGGTGCCGGTGGTCTTCGCGAACAGCGTGTCGTCCGAGCCGCGGCCTACATTGGCGCCGGGGTGTACTACGGTGCCCTTCTGGCGCACAATGATGCTGCCGGCAGGTACAACCTGACCGCCGAAGCACTTGACGCCGAGCTTCTTAGGATTACTGTCGCGGCCGTTGCGGCTGCTGCCTACTCCCTTTTTATGTGCCATTTTATAGCTCCTTTACGCGTTTATCGAGACGATCTCGACTTTGGTGAATTGCTGGCGGTGGCCGTTCTTGCGCTTGTAGTCCTTGCGGCGCTTCTTTTTGATGACGAGGACTTTTTTGTCCTGGCCGTGCTCAAGAACCTTGGCTGTAACGGTCGCACCCGCAACGGTCGGGGTGCCCACGGTGATCTTGTCGCCCTCGGCGGTAAGAAGCACCCTGTCGATGGTCAGGCTGCTGCCCGCCTCCGCCGAAACCAGCGGAATGTTGATTTTGTCGCCCTGAGATACCTTAAACTGGACCCCGGCCTGTTCGATAATAGAATACATCTGTACATCTCCTCCTAAGAAATTTCCACACAATTTAGTAAATATAATACATTGAACCGCAAAAATCAAATAAAAAATAAAAAAACTTTGGGCCGGGGGTCAAGACTCCTCCTCCCGCACCACCCCGCCCGCTATCTCCCTGAAGCTGAACTCGTCCTGGTCGTAGTCGTCGTTCACCACCACGTCCAAATGGCAGCGGTGCTCCTTTTCCAGCATGTCCCGCATCGCCCAATTATTGTCCTTCAGGTACTCCGCGACCACATGGTGTACGTAAACCGTCACCTTTTTGGGCCGTTTTTGGGCCCGGCGCAGGTCGCGGTCTATGCGGGAGGTTACCGTTTCGGGGGAGAATATCCAGCCCAGGCCCCCGCAGGAGATGCAAACGTCGGTGAAGAACTCCTGCAGTTCCGGGCGCACGCGCTTACGGGTAATCTCCATGAGGCCGAACTTGGAGAGCCCGGTATAATCGGTGGCCGTGGGGTCGGCGTCCAGCATCTTTTTCATGGCCGCCTCTATCTTGCGGCGGTTCTCCGGGTACTTCATGTCTATGAAATCCACCACAATCTGCCCGCCTATGTCCCTCAGCCGCAGCTGCCGGCATATCTCCACCGCCGCGTCGCTGTTCGTCCTGTAGATCGTCTCCTCAAGGCTGTTCTTGTTCCGGCCCACGTTCCTGCCGGTATTCACGTCAATGGCCACCAACGCCTCGGTCCGGTCTATCAGTATGTACCCGCCGCTTTTGAGCCAGACCTTGCGCTTGAGCAGCCGGTCCAGGTCTTTCTCTATATCAAACTTGTCGAAGAGCGGCACCTTATCCTTATAATAGTAGACGCGCTTGGCCATTTCCGGGGAAAGAGCCTTCACGTAGCCCAGAATATCTCTGTAATCGTCCTCCTGATCCGCGTAGACCTCCGTCACGTCCTCGGAGAAGAGGTCCCTTATGACCCGCGTGGTGATGCCAAGCTCCCGGTGCACCAGCTTTATCCCGGCGCCGCCGCTGAGCGCCTCCTCCCGAACCCGCTTCCACGCGTCGAGAAGCATGTGGATCTCGTTGACGAACTCGGTTTCCGACACGCTTAGGCCTATGGTCCTCACGATGAACCCTATCCTCGGCGGCTTGATCTGCGCTATAAGCTTCTTGAGCCGCGCCCGGCGCCCCGACTCGCTGCTCTTCTTGGAGACGCCTATGAAATCGGTATCGGGAACCAACACCAAAAAGCGGCCGGCCAGGCTTATCTGCGTAGTCACCTTGGGGCCTTTGGTGCTTATGGGCTCCTTTACCACCTGCACCAAAACCTCCTGCCCCTTCTTGAGGACCTTTTCGATGGGAACCTTGGGCACCTTTACGCGCTTACACTTCCCCCCACCGCGCCCCCCCTGCGAGAACCGCTCCATCAACTCCTCCTCCAACTCGTCATCCTCCATAAACAGGGATGGGTCTACATCGGAGGCGTGCAAAAAGGCCGCCTTCTCCATACCTATATCGATGAAAGCCGCCTGTATGCCCGGCAGTATCGATACCACCTTGCCCCTGTAAATGTTCCCCACCAGCCTGAAATAATCGGGCCGCTCTACTACCAGCTCCGCCACCTTGTCATTCTCCAACAGCGCCGCGCGTTTTTCAGTCGGCGTCGCGTTGAACAGAATTTTTTTTACCATCCTTACACCACCTCATAAATTTTTTAGAATACCACCTCGGCCAGCAGTTGGAACCGGTGTTGGTTTATCTCCCTGCCGTCCTGGTTTTTATATGATCCGAGGAACCTTGCTTCGCCCCGTATGTTTTCCGTAAACCTGTATGTAATGAACGGCGAGTAATTGAAGTCGCTTTCGCGCTTGATTTCGTCCTCCTCGTCGCCGATTTTGTTAGTGCGCTTTATCTGGTTCTCCCAGTTGACGCCAAGGCCCACCGTGGCCTTTCCCTGCACGGGTATGACCCACTTGCGTATGCGGATTTCGGTAAGGCTGCCAAGGCCGGAGAAGTCGTAAGCCGCCGTGAGCGTGTGGCTGTGGCGGTTTGTCCGCTCGGCTGAAATGAATCCAATCTCCGTGTTTTCGTCTACAGCCTTGCCGCCCGTAGAGACGCGCGTGCTCGTGATGGCGTAGCGGTAGCTGGCGGTGAGCGCCGGCCAGCGGTGGAACCGGGCGTCGAAACTCGCCAGCGGCTGAAAATCGAAGGCCGTGGTCGTGTCGGTACGCTCGCGCGTCTCCTTGCGCGAACGCTTGTAACCCGCCGACGATGTGGCGCTAAGCTTCGACAGGTACTTTTTGACGATCCCGATATTGCCTAAAACCTCCGTGCTCGCGCTGGCGCGGGCCTCCGGCAGAACCACCGTAGTGTCTATGAACGCGGTATCCGGCTGCGAGGCGAACTCCCTGCCCCAGCCGAATGATACGCTCGTGAAGTTGATCCTTATCGGCTCAGGGATGACAAACGACGTAGATAAGCGCGCCGACCAGTTACCGCTTGACTGGTCATTGCGATAGAGGTCATGCGCTACGCCGCCGTTCATGCGGTATTGCATCCACCCAAGGCCGTCCTGACCGAGGCTGCCAAAGAGATAATCGTGCGCGGAGCGACGCATACCCAGCTGATACTTGAAAAAATCGTAATGGCTCATACCCAAAGTATCGTACAGATACCCGGAACTCAAAAAGTCATTCTTAAGAATAGTATTGACGTCATACTCGAAGTTTATGGTGCGCATATTAATCTTCATAGCCCCATCGGCGAGCCATGTCATAAACCCTTTTTGCACCGGCGGCTTTGCGGCCGCTGTATCGGCGGTGTCGGCTTTTACGGTCTGCGCCGCTCTGGTTGGCGCCGGCGTAGCGAACTTCCTGAACAGGTCCGTCAGCAGGAACGCAGTCCTGAAACGTGTCGCCGTATTAACCTCGGCGTTGAGATACTGCGTGCTGTCGTTATCCCGGCGCGTGTACAGGCCAGCGTAATTTGCGCCGTACTCAAGCGTATGCGTCATCCATCCTACGAACTGCGGGGTGAGCTTGGCCGATGCCGACTGCGTGCGCCCACGCTCGCCGTAGAGTACACCGTACCTGTCCCAGTACTCGTCCTCGTTGTTGTTAAGCCCGAAGATGCCGGGGAATGTGCTGTCTATCATCAGCTCCCAGTCGTTTCTCGTCTGTAAAGAGGCCAGATCGCGGTCCAACTTCGTGGTGTATGTCAGATTCAGGAGCGGGTCTATGGGCGTATACTCGATCTCCAAACCGTGCCTCATGTCAAATGTGCGCGTGGTAAAGTTGTGAACGTTCAGTTTTGCGTCGTTGCGTATCTCGGTGCGGTGCTGAACCTCAGCCAGATGGATGTCTATAGTGGCCGGCAGCAGGTTAAACGAGTACCTTCTGTACATTGCCGGCATCCACTCGAACCCGCTGAACGGCGCGGCGCTGGTCCACTCCGGCGGGTTGCGGGGGCTCAGATCGTAACGAAGGTTCCCGGCGTAGGTGACGGTAGTGTCGGTCCTTACGTAGTCGGAACTATCAGGGTCTTCGTGCGGGCCGCGGCCTGTTACGCTTGCGGTCATGTTATAGCTTACGTCCGTTTTTATCCTGTCTAACGTAAAACCGATAAGCGGATTCTCCGACTCGCTGGACTTTTCGAACGAAGTATACAGGTTCTGCGTAGTGGTAAACGTCTCAAACCGCTGCGCGCGCGACTGCTCGCCCTCGGCGCCCTTTCCGGTCATCATACCGATAATATCCTTGGACATATCCCAAAAACCGTCCGGTTTGCCGTTGTCGTTGAGCAGCAGAATATCGCTCTGCGGTTTAATAGTGGGCCTCGAGAGCCCGCCCGATACCGCCCCGCCTACAGGTATGGAAACCCCCCACCGCTCCGGCATGAACTTGTTGAGCTGCATCTTAGCCGTAAGATTGGCCGTGAGGTCGCTTCTGTTCTCGGTGCTCAGCGGCACATCGGTCATCGTTCTGAAATCACCGTCCGTATAGCTGACGCTCGTGGCGAGCGACAGGAAGTCGGCCCACTGCGTAGATAGATTGACACGCGCGGCTACACCGCTTAACACGCGCGCGCTGGTGGCGACAAGTTCGTTGATCCATATCTCACCCTCAACAGGCCCGCCCGGACCGCGCGTCACACCCATGGCCATATACGTTATCGCCTTAAAATTGGGACGCTTGCCGGCAGGAGCCACAACGCGCAGGGGGCCGTTCGAAACATCCATCGCCAAACCGTCTATATCGCCCATCATCTTAACGTCGGAGAGCGCCAGCAGACTGAAGCCAAAATCGTTCCACCCTATACGCGTAAGCGGCGCGGCGTACTCGTAATACGTAGAATCGTCGCTGCCGAACCGCATCACGAACTTCAGGTCATCCCCATAGTTGGCCGCGCTGTGGACCTTGATGGTAAGGGAATCGTATCCCGAAATATTCTGCGGGTATTGGCCCATATTCTTGCGCACCGTAGCCGTGTCGCCGGAACCCATGTTGAAGAAGCGCAGGCGCAGCGACTGCTCCACCGGCGTAGTCTCGCCGGCCTTGGGTTTAACTATGCTGCCGTAGACGCTGTTGTAGTAGTCCATGTCCTCCATATTGCTTATGCTTAAGGGCTCTATCTTGTCCTCCATGCCCGGCGTAGGCTCCCAAACATTACCCACAAGCTCGAAACCGGCGATAAGCAACTCGTACTCCTGCGTCTGCGACCTGTTGTCGAAGTCGTGCCACACAAGCCTCACACCGCGCACCTTGGCCCAGTCGGGCGCTCCGCCAGCAGCGGAGTCCTTTACTACCGAAACCTGATCGAGTACGTCCTTGAGCGGTATGCGGTAGTAGCGCCAATCGCCTATGGTACGCGCGGTCCTGTCTATGTAGGGCGACGCATCGTTATCTAAGTCAATCTCATATGAATAGTACGTCTCGATGATGTTGATGCGTGGCACGCCGTCGAAGTCTATGTTCTCGGTGTCGTAAAGACTGTTGCCCCACGTACCGTTGGTGGAACGGAAACCGTTCAGGTTATCCTTATCATACCTGTGAAACCGGTCGCCTGACGGATTGTCGAATCCGCGCGGGGAAACCAGTCTGGAATCATTGCGCCAAAGCGTGTCCCACCCGCTGCCGTCGGCGCGCGGCAGTACATAAAACTTGTTCTCCACGTCAAGCGCGTTCAGCCCCTTGTCAAACTGCGACAGCAGTTCCGGGCGGTTTTGATATGTCTGGTCCTCAAGGTCGAAGCGTCCGTTGGGGGGGGCGCCGTTTATAACCTGATCGTGGCTGAATGTGCCTATCTGTATCATAAGCTTGCCTCTGCGCGCCGGCCCGCCCGCGCCTTTGGGGTTTACCACAAACTCGACGTACCGGTGATTCTCCATGTTTATGCCGTTGCGTCCAAGCGACGTGGTTATAGAGGCGTAGGAGTTCAGAAAAAGGTCTCTGACCTCCTGTGAGTGCTCGCGCGAGGCCGGCGTTACGTGGAGGCGCAAAACATCCACATGATTATCCATATTGTTGTAGCGGTGGTTGTTCGGGTCGCGTTCCCATATCGCAAACCTGTTGATGCGGAACCTGTCGTCGTACTGGCTCGGAGTGAACCAGTAGAAATCCCACGCCGGTATCCGCAATTTCTCCAGCATTTCCGCCGCTATGGCGTCGGGCCCGCCGGTGTACTTGAACGGATAGTGCGAGTTGTACCAGTTTACGTGACGCAAACTCAGCGAGTACCCGTCCTTCGTTCTCTCAAAATCGTCAAGGTACGCGCCCTTATCCTTAGAGGTATTTGGATTCATGCGGCTGTGGACTACCTCGAAGTCGAGCTTGGCCGCAGACGGCGCCTCAGTCTTCACGCCCGGCAGCAGGTCGACGGCCTTGGTCATCCACTCAGGCTCAATGTCGAGGCTCGTGTTGAAACTCAGGTGCAGTTTGCTAAACGGCTCGTTGCCCAGCTGCGGGATATCATCGGCGGACGTTACAGCGTTTTGATAAAGAACGCTTGCGGCCATAAATGAATTGTCGCTTACAAACGGCAGCCGCATCTCGCCGCGCAGGCCGGTGAACACCTTTTTCTCGAGGACAAAGTCGGACTCGCGCTGATATGTGATAAAGATGGACTCCGCCGACCGCGCGCGCGTAGAAAGCAGGTCAATGATACCCATCTGATAATCAATCTCATAATCCACATCCTCTTCAAGTTCCGTACCCGAGTTGGTCTTGACCTTTACGGTCCCCGGCAGAATGTTCCATCCGAGATTGTCGTACGAGGCCCTGCGCGTCGACCCGTTGGTCAGTATCCCGAACTTTGGCACATAGTCACGCATTACGGTGGTTCTGGAGCCAAGCCTGTATATGGAGGAATCGGCCATGCTCCCCAACGCCGGATTGGCGAACGGCTCGAGGCCGTTTGACTCCACGCTCCACGGCGGCAGTATCAACTCTTCACGCACCAGATTAAAAATCTCCACATTTTCAAGCCGGGCGCGCCCCTGATCGTCCGTAAGCCCCATCGCGCGGGAAATCAACTGCCCGGAAGAAGTGTGTTTTATGGTGTCACCTACTGCCGGGTCCATCCAGAAGAGTTCGAGCTTGCCATCCTCTATTTCTGTCATGTAGTAAACGTTGCGCCACATGAGCCCAAACAGCGGGTTGTTCGCGTTTGTCAAATCGTCCATATTGCGCGGCTTGAGGAGCGACAGGTTCTGCCGGCTGTTGTTGGGCGCGCTTGTAGGCACTATGGTGCCCTTGTTCATACTCGCGTCTAACGCCGTCATGGCGATGGCGACAAACTCATCGTCCTTAACGTTGTAGGAGAAACGCACGTAACCGCGGTCATAATCTATGTTGTAGTCGGTATTCTCGGCAAGCTGCCTGAAGCATACTTCGCTTCCGTTAATTTCCGCCAGATAGCGCAACTGCGTGGTCTGCGATGTCTCGTTGCACGGTATGGAAACAAACGCCTGAAACTGCGTGATCCGCGGCGGGCGCGGCGCGTTACGGTCGGGATTGTTTATGCTGTAGAGGCGGTTGTAATAATCGCGATAAAGGCGATCTACAAAGAAGTACCTGTTCTTGATGAACTCGTTGTCCCGCAGCGCGGCCATACTGTTAGGATCGTTTTTCCCGCCCAGCTCCTTGGTTAAGGCCTCGCCCTGTGCGTGGCTGGCCACGGCAGTAAGCATAAGCGGTCCGAACTTGGCCCGCACCTTTACGCCGAAGAGGCCGTCGTGCTTGTCGGAGTAACCCGACAGACTCGTACCCGGCATATCGAAACCCGTGTACCCCGCCACAATCTCCTGAATGATCTCGTCCTCAAGCTCGCCTGGGTAAGACTCCTTGTACTCCACCTTAAAATTTTTCAGCGGATCGTCGGAAAAATCGAAACCGTCCTGCTTGGAGTGAGTGATGTTGACGCTTATAAGCCGCCCTACGCTCCCATACAACGCAAACTCGTAGTTGGGATTGAAATCTATGGGAATGATGTCGGTAATCTCATCCTCCTTGCTTGTCCTTGTGGTAGTCTGCTCGTAGCCGACTATCAACTGCAGACGCCCTTCTATCTTTAATCTCGGAGGATCGTTACCCAAAAGCCTTTGAGCCCACGGAGGGTAGTGTACGGCAAGCTCCCACTGCAGCGCGCGCGGAGGCGCGGCAAGTTCCTGCTTTCTCTCCTCTGTCAACTTACTGTACCACGCGTCGTAAAACAACGCGTTTTTCTTGTCATTGATGTAATCGTTCAGCTCATCGTAGTGGTACATCCATACCGAGTTACCGTTCTCGTCGCGCCGCACAAACGTCAACTGGCGCTTCTCGAAGTCTATTATGGCGGTGTCGCGAAACATTTTGCTCTCGTTTTTGAGAATCGCTCCGTTACCATCTGTAAAGGGGCTGCGGTACGACGAACCAAACGGGGGTTCGTATCCGTGTATTACGGGCGGCTCGTACTGTAAACCCTGGGCAAACAGTGCGGAAGCGGCCAATAAAAACACGATTAATAACGCCAATCCACAATAAAGGTTTTTCACTTACCGACCGCCCCTCTGCGGCGGCGCCGCCGCGTCCCTGCAGCACCTGAAGCCTACCGGGTTGTGCCTGTTCTGCGGGAAATAGCTGTACCGCGCATCGGCGCAGCGGCTCTGCGAACCGCTCGACCAGAACCCTCCCATTACGTTATTGAACGACCGGTCCTGCGACGCTGGCGTCGAGGTCCACTCCCCCAGATTCCCAGACATATCAAACACCGCGTAGTAACCGCGGCACTCCGGGCGGCTGCCCGACCGCTGCGCGATCGAGTCGCGCGTTACACAGGCGTTGACCTCATAGGAAGAACCGTAAAGATAGGTCCACTTATCCGGCCCTGCGCAGGCCGTCGTCCACTCATCGGACGTGCAGAGCCGCTTGCGCACCGAGAAACAGGAATCCATAGCCTGATAGAGCGACACGAACGCCTGCGGCGTAACGCCGCGCTTGTTAGGCCACTGGTACGCGTCAACGCAAAACTCCCTGCCGTCAACGCTCACAAGCTCCATATCGGGCGGACACCGGCCCGAAACGTCCGCCATATCGAACGTATACCGCTTGCTGCGCGCCTCCATACGCCGGCCGCACTTGTCGGCGGCGCGATAGTGCAAAACCGCGTTTTTGTTGATGGTGATAGGCTGACCGTCGTACACCCGCCAGCTGCCTGCGCCGTCTATTTTCCACTCTATAACGCAATCATGTTTATTGGGTATCAACTTCACATCGACAGCCCGGCGATGCAAACCGCCGGTGGGGTCGGGAGTTACCCAAGGCGCAAGCGTATCACGAAGGCAGGGGTCCACAATCCGCGCAAGAGAATCGGCAATCCTAAGCGAATCAGCCCGCCGCCGGGCAAGCGAATCGGCCATTCTCAAGGAATCAAGCCGGGCGAGAGAATCGGCGATAAACCGCAAGCGCGCCAATGAGTCAGCTATACGCAAAGAATCAAGCAGCGCGAGAGAGTCGGCTATAGCCCGCAGACGAGCCAGCGAATCGGCGATAGCCCTGGCCCTTGCGAGAGAATCGGCACGTAACCTCGCAAGCGAATCGGCAAGGGCGCGCGCACGGGCGAGAGAGTCAAGGTCTATACCTGCGGCATAAACTGCGGTATCAGCGCCAGGCATATTGATACCGTATGCATCAACGCCAAAAGTATCTGCAGGAACGGTATCGACAACCTCTGCGGTATCAATATCTGAGAGGTCAACACCGGCGTCCCGCCCAAACGATCCCCGCGCCGCAAGATACAGCAACAGCAGCAAGAGCAAAAGAATCAGCAGAACAAGCGCCGCCTTAAAGCGNCCTGAGCCCCTCTTTTTACCGTCGGGTTTATCGTTATTATTATTCGTTGATTTCTCGTTTTCCATCACCAAAACCAGTCACATTCAAAACCTTCAGAAAATCCACCGTTTCCCTTACGTCGTGCNCCCGGAAAATCCGCGCGCCCCCCCCGTAAGCAACCGCTGTGGCCGCCAGTGTACCCGGCAGCCTGTCTTCCGCCCCCCGCCCGGTAACCGCGCCAATGAACGACTTGCGGGACAAACCGGCCATAACCGGATAACCCAGACGCGCAATCTCGCCAATCCCCCGCAGCAACGCGATGTTGTGATCGACGCCCTTAGCGAAACCAAACCCCGGGTCGAGGACGATTTTACGCCTCTCAACGCCAGCCGACAAAAACCTGTTCACCGACACCGTGAGTTCGTCAACCNCCTCCGCGACAACATCCCCGTAGCGTAGCGTGTCCTGCATGGTTTCGGGCGTTCCGCGACTGTGCGTCAGCACCGCCACACACCCAAACCGGGCCGCGACCGCCGGCATTTGGGGATCAATCCTGCCCGCGCTGATATCATTAACCCACGCCGCCCCCGCAACAAACGCCGCCCCCGCAACCTCAGACCACACCGTATCAACACTGACCGGCACGCAAACACCGCGCTTTACGAGCGCCTCAATAACCGGAACGACCCGCTCTACCTCTTTCCCCGCCGGCAGCAACTTAGCGCCGGGACGGGATGACGCGCCGCCTATATCTATTATATCCGCGCCGTCATCAACCAACCGCAGCGCGTGGGCGACAGCGGCGTCAATCTCAAAATACCGCCCGCCGTCGTAAAACGAATCATCGGTAACGTTCACAATACCCATCACCGCATACGGTTTTTCAAATATCATTCAAAGTACCCGTTCAGACATTATGGGGACGCATTTCATCATCCTCCCCGCCTACAGTAATATCAAGCGCCGGCGCCTCGGCCGCCGGACGCCCCGGAACCACGCGGGTCTTCTTCGCCGATTCGAGCGTCTCGCCGCTTATCACCTTCAAAATTTCCTCCCTGTCAAGCAGCTCGTGCTCCAGAAGCGCGGCCGCCAGACGCTCCAGTTCCTCCTTGTGGTCGGTCAGTATCTGCCGCGCACGCGATGCCTGCTCGTCCATTATCACCCTCACGCGCCGGTCTATCGCCTCCGCCGTAGAATCGGAGTACTCGCGGTGGCGGTTCATCTCGCGGCCCAGAAAGATTGAGTCGTCCCTGTCGCCGTAGGCCACGGGGCCAAGCTCCTCAGTCATCCCGTAATCGCAAACCAATTTCCTGACCATAGCCGTGGCCCGTTTGATATCGTTGGACGCGCCGGTGGTCTGATGCCCGAAAATAATCTCCTCGGCGATGCGGCCGCCCAGAAAGATACATATCTGGTCAAGTATGAACTGCTTGGTCTGCATATACTTGTCCTCATCGGGCAGCGAGAACGTTACCCCCAGCGCACGCCCGCGCGGGATGATCGTCACCTTGTGCAGCGGATCCGCCTCCGCGCAATGCAGGTTGCACACCGCGTGCCCCGCCTCGTGGTACGCGGTGATCTTCTTCTGCTTTTCGGAGAGCGCCATACTCTTGCGTTCGGCGCCCATCAGCACCTTGTCCTTGGCCTCCTCGAAGTCGAGCATCGTCACGCTCTCCTGATCGAACCGCGCGGCCATAAGAGCCGCCTCGTTCACAAGGTTGGCCAGGTCGGCGCCCACAAACCCCGGCGTCCCCCTGGCAATGGTCTTCAGGTTTACGTCAGGAGCCATGGGAATCTCCTTCGTGTGGACCTTGAGTATCCCCTCGCGCCCCTTCACGTCCGGCGCGTCGACCACCACCTGCCGGTCAAACCGGCCAGGCCGCAAAAGCGCGGGATCGAGCACATCGGCCCGGTTGGTCGCCGCTATGAGGATTATCCCGGAATTTGGCTCGAAACCGTCCATCTCCACGAGCATTTGGTTAAGGGTCTGCTCGCGCTCGTCGTGCCCGCCGCCCAAACCAGCGCCCCTCTGCCGGCCGACCGCGTCGATCTCGTCTATAAAAACGATGCACGGCGAGTTCTTCTTGGCGTTCTCGAACAGGTCCCGCACGCGCGACGCGCCCACGCCCACGAACATCTCCACGAAATCCGAGCCGCTCATGGACAAAAACGGCACCCCCGCCTCCCCCGCGACGCACCGCGCCAGAAGGGTCTTGCCCGTCCCCGGCGGCCCCAGAAGCAGCACACCCTTGGGTATCTTCCCGCCCAACTTCTTGAATTTTTTGGGGTCTTTGAGGAAATCGATAATCTCCACCAGTTCCGCCTTGGCCTCCTCCNCCCCCGCCGCGTCGGCGAATGTGATCTGCGGCCTGTCTATGTTATGCAATTTTGCCCGGCTCTTCCCAAACGAGAACATCCCCCGCTGGGCCGACTGCATATTCCTTATTAATATGAAGTAGAAGAAGACCGATATGGCTATGATGATCATGAGCTGTATGGCGATGTTACCCCACATCTTCTCCTGCTCGAATGCGTAGATGAAGCCGGCCTGATCCCAGTCTTCCAGCATTTTTGAGTCCAAAAACGGCAGGTTGACGGTAAAATTCCCCGACACGCCCGCCTGCCCCTGCCCCTGCGCGGCCTGTTGCGCCCCCGCGACGGCGGTGAGCATGGCGGGATCGCGGACCTGCCCGCGCAACACCGCCTGACCGTTACCCTTCTGGATCACGGAGGCCTCGCGGATCTCGACGGAGGAGTCGTCTAAGAGAGCGCGGAATTGCGAATAGGTCAGGCGCAGCTCGCGGTTGGGGCCGAAACTCTCCATTGAGCGTAAGCCGAAAACTACGGCCGCTATTATCAGCAGCCATATAAATATGGGCCTCCCGCCCCCCTGCGGGGCCTGCTGGGGGGGTGTCGGCCTCTTGCCGCCGCCGGTACTGTTCTTTTCCTCTGTGGACAAAATCCCGCCTCCGGTGTATTTTAGAATATCCTTATAATATATATTATGCCAACGCGCATTTAATGCCATTTAGGGAAAATATTGATTTTTAAAAAAAAGATTGACCTGAACGCTCCCGTAATGTATATTATAGAAAATAGCAACCCATGGCAGCGTAGCTCAGACGGTTAGAGCAGTGGAATCATAATCCACGTGTCGGGGGTTCAATTCCCTCCGCTGCTATTTATTGAAGGCACGATTAAATATTATNCCCGCCCCGCCCGCCGGCTGCACGACAGCCGTGATGCCTGCGAACGGGGCAGATATGATATTAACCGCGTAATCTTATAAATATCAGGTTTTGTACCATACATCGCGATTCTCGTGGGCCTGCAGGCAGCAACGGGAATCGCTTTTTTTTTATGGGGTTGACTTTTCGGCGGATTTTTATTAGATTTAGGAGGCAGGGCTTGGGACAGGAAGACAAGTACGAGATCAAAAATCACGCGGTATTTGACGCCTGGTACAAAGATTTGGAAGTATCGCGCTATACGGTGCTTTATAAAAAGGTGCGCGACCGGCTGACAAACGTCAAAAAAGGATGCTTCGGCAGCCACAAACCTGTCGGCGACGGTGTTTGGGAGCTGCGTTTCAAATCCGGGCAACAGCATGATATAGACTTGGCTAAACGGTTATCTAAGGAGCTATAGCGTGAAAAAAAGAGATGTCTCGGAATTCACCCCATGCCATGAAGCGGCCATAGCGTTGGCCAAAAAATTAGCTGCCGAGATAGATTCCGGAGAAGTTGACGTATCCACGTTCAAAGATTTTGATCCGTTGGATGGTATGGATACCGCAGAGATGGCTGTACTCGGCCTCTTGATTATACTTGAGGACGAGGATGAACGGGGAAGCATACCGCAGCGTTTATATGACGAATGGGGATACATCAGGCAGGCAAGCATACGCTACGGATTCAGCGTCGCCAACGTGGAGGAGATGTTCGAGGCCGTGAAACACCTTACGCCAGACGAGTTCTGGGGTGCGGTGGAGGACGGCACCCTGCACCGTCTAACCGCCAAACCCGCTGCGGCCTGTGCTGTCTGACGAACTGGCCGCCTTTTTCGCCGCCCTCCCCGGCGGGCCCCGCGCCGTATTGGCCGGCGTCAGCGGGGGGGCCGATTCCGTCGCGCTTATCCACCTGTTGCATCAATATAAAGCCGTTTTGGGGATATCCCGCCTCGCCGCGGCGCACGTAAACCACGGCCTGCGCGGGAATGAATCCGACGGGGACGAGGCCTTCGTCAGAGAGACCGCCAAACATCTGGGGGTCGAACTCTTCTGCACAAGTTTGGACGGGACCTCCGCCGCAGACAACAGGGACGGCATTGAGGAGTGGGCCCGCAGGCACCGGTACGAGTTCTTCACCAATACCGCTAAATCCGCAAACTTCAACTACATCGCTACGGCACATACAGCAAACGATCAAGCCGAGACACTGATACTGCGGATGGCGCGTGGAACCGGGGTGCGGGGGCTGCGCGGGATCCTGCCGGTGAGGGCCGACGGTGTCATACGCCCGCTCCTGCGCGTAGAACGGCACGAACTGACCGAGTGGCTCGCCGGGCGCGGGCTGACGTGGCGCGAAGACTCCTCCAACGCCGACACCAAATTCCGCAGGAACTACGTGCGCGCCAACATCATGCCGGTTATGGATGGGGTCAACCCGTCGGCAGTCATGAACATCGCCGCGTGCGCGGAGTCGGCGGCCAGAGCATGGGAGATCGTGGGCGAACACATCGACGCATGGGCCGCCAAATACGTACTGCGCGTGAACAGCGGCGTATTCCACGTCGAAAAGGCGGGACTCGCGCAAGACAGCGCAACCGCGCGGGAAGCGCTGCTTGCGCTGTTCGACGAATACGGTATAACCGCGTCCCGGCGCCACATAGAGAGAATAACAGCCGCCGCCGGGATATCACACGGCGAACACCTGCTGCCGGACGGCTGGAAATTCTACCCCAGAGACGATCGCATATGTTTCGTACGGGAACCGCGTTAATTAACAGGGTTAAAGCCGCCCCTTTTGCCAAAATGCAGGGCGGGAACGCGATACGAGCCGTATGGCAACCTCGCTTATGGCTCGTATCGCGTTTATATTACACGGTATTTATGGTTCAATCTGCCGATTGAATTACGGTAAAATAATTAAAAATGTTACCGCTTGAGATAGAAAAATATATTTCCCTCTCGACTCCCGTTTCGTTTCGCTCTACTGAAACATATAATGTCTTATTATCTACTTTTGTTCCTGTGAACCATGGGCAAACTGTCCTTTTATACCTCTGCCTCTCGAATATTTTCAGGTCTGCCGGTTCAACGATGTCCGCAAACTCAGGCGGAAAATAAGTCTCCCTCTCGTCACGGCATCCAAATTCACTATAACCACGAACAGACATAAATCCACTTGTCGCCAAACATCTAACCCCTCCTTTCGCATCAAACGACAACACCGTTGTCGATAATTCCAGTGTAACCCCCCCCTGCCCACTTCTCATTCGGGTCATCCCAAAATGGCTGTTGGATAGGTATGCTAACAGGATATTCTGCGATATCCTCAGCCGGACAATCAAAAATTGACGGTTCCGGCCTGTTTAAATTTTCATCCGCAGGCTGGTTCGACTCAATCGAACTGCTGTTCAGCGGAGATTTCACCTGCCTATTGTTTTCGGAAAAACAAGAGCATAAAACCAAACCTGAAATTAAGAAAAAAGTACTCGCCTTCATAATAAATTCTCCTTATCTGGTTATTGCGCTAACCGTAATATTTTGAAAATGATATATATCTGGTTTTAAAGAATACGACATATAGAAACCGTTGTCCGCTCCATCCCACCCCCAATTATGATGCATTAATATTACTCCGTAGCTGCCGGTATGACCTAATACGTAACCATCAATAACCCAAGCATGGCACCCTGGCGCTGTACTGCTGCAACCTTCCGCCAAAACCGGTATACCCGCATCTATATTATTCCTAATATACCAAGCATCATAATTTATAAAACCAGGTGTGTTATACCCAACAGACATGAGAAAACTCTGCAAGTTAGTCAATGTTGCTCCACTCGCATCACAACCATACTGCATATTTACGCCATCGCCTATTTGTTTAAACAAATGTGCAACCATATTTCTTGCGGTCGTAGACGTATCAAAATTGAACCAATACGGATTTTGATTCAACAATGTCCAATTATAACTAACTCCTCCCATTGCAGCAGGATGTCCCCAGTGAGACATAATTTGCGCGGCTGCCGTCGCTACACAACCTGTAACATAACGCCCACTAGGACACTGTCTAGGAGGGGCAACCAAATTATTGTTGTAAGGAGCATCTTGACCCCAATTCACCTTCAAAAGCGGCCCTACAGGTGTATTCCGAGACGACGAAGAGAAAGACAAAGGAAAATTCGCTCTGCTTGATACCGCCCGTGCCCCACTATCTGTTTTGCCGGATTTCACAATGGATTCAATAATATAGCCTTCCATTCTTTCCAAATACAAAACCAATCCCGGATTGTTTGTTCCCCCGTTGACTAAAGAACCTTGTTTCGTGAACGCTATTAGCGGGCTTTCAACCCGTGCGTCAAATGAGATTATGACATAACCCAAAGAGTCTTTGAAATTGAAAACATACGCCAACGTATCAGAAATATTATTAATTTTATACTCTTCGGCACTTATCACAGGTGATTTTACACGACCGGTAAATAAAAACGAAACAGATTCCACATCCCTTTTTGAGCCAAATTCCGAAGGATGTTTTTCATTCAAATAGGCAATAATTTCTTTTACCTGAACTACTGCCTTTTCCATGCTAATGCGGTCATCGGCATTCTGCATTTTTGGAAGATATTCGCCATTAGATGAATTTACTTTATTGGGTGAGCTCTCCTCGGAACACGAGAAAAGGAACACAGCACAAAATAAAACGTACGCAATTTTCCATCTTTTCATGCAATACACCACCTTTCAAGGATTGTTGTTTATGAAAAAACTGTGAGCCTAACTAAGGTCCTGCAATGTTATTTGGGTACTGGAAGACAAATAATCCGCTAAAGGATATATCGTCATCTGTAATTAAAAGCCCTGTATTTTTCCTCCTTATTCATTAGATTTTTAAGGTATTTTGACCATTGAGATATCATGTATTCTAAAACACGGCATACCCCTAATCATATCTACTCTATATACTTATAATACATTATGCCCAGTAACACTACCAAGGTTTTTTTTAAAAAAAATCACATTTTTTCTCCTAAAAATTTGGGGGCCAGCGGCGGAGGCCAATCTGGGATGCACAATTAAGTATATAATTCCCATAATTTTTCTAATTTTATCCAGCCAAAACCGTGCCCTCAATCAGGTTCGAAACCCCATTTAATTTAACAGGGCAACTGGATAAAAAACCCTAAACGATGTCGGAAAGGGCGTTTTGAGGGATGATGTTGCATAATTTAAGTATATAATTCCCAGTAAAAAATATAAAAACCGGCGGTTCCTTTCGGGACCGCCGGTTTTTATTTGCGATATACGGGGCGGATTTCAAATCCGCCCCTGTATTACTTCTCAGCGCACGCCGACCTTGTAGGTCACGCGCTCTTTGCCGCCGTCACGGGTGTTGACCGTGCCGCGGATGAGGTACGTGCCTTCGGCTACGCTGCGGCCCTTCGAGTCTGTCAGATCCCAGCTACCGACCACGCGGCGGTCGATGCTGCCGGTGCTGTTGTCGTTCACGGAGATCTTCCTGACCATGTTACCCTGGGCGTCGAACACGGAGAGTGTGCTCTTCGCTATGGCCTTGCCCTGCCAGAAGAGCGTAACGTTGCCCGCGCTCTTGGAGACGGGATTCGGGCCGGCGGTGAACACGGCGCTCATCACCTTAACAGGGGTGATAAGCCCAACATCCTCGACGTCTATTACAACCTTGTCGGTCTCGGCGACATTTACGCCGGCCCTGACGTTGACGTTGGCGGCACCGCTCACAAAGTCGCTGTTCGTCGCGCCGTAGCGGACTTCATAGTCGCCGGCAGTGAGGCCGGTTACAGACGCGCCCGTTATGGCGATCCAGGCGATCGAGCCGTCTTTACGGTACTCCATGCCGGCAACAGTCCCTCGAATGGCACCGTCAGAGCCGGTCACCGTAGTCGTGCTGTCGGTTGTGAGGCCGGCAGGTGCGGCGCGGCGCGGCGGGACGGCGATGATCTGCGGAGCAGACTCCGTCATGAATATGCTCGTGGAGAGAGCGACGACAGTCGCCGATTCGCCCAACCAGTCGCTAACTATAGCGATGTCGCGGCCGTCTGTTTTGCGCGTTACGGTGAAATCGCCGATCTCTACAGAGTACGGAACGTTGTTCATAAAGCCAACGAACGTCTCGGCCTCATAGTCGATACGGACCGTAGGCGTACCTTCGACGAGATCTTCGGGGGCGGAGGCCATAATATAGACGGTGATAATACCGCCGTCTTCAATGTTGGGGCCGCCGTTAACGCTGATGCGCACCACTACCGCGTCGTTGACCTTGGATTCGTCCGTTAAACCGAACACCAAAGAGTCGTTGACTATATCGGCAGTCGGGTTGCCGTCTCCGTCGGTTGTAAGGAAGTTATTCGGCGCGGTGGTAGAGATGTCGAGTGCGCCGAAAGTCGCGCCATAGGTACGGACGCGGGGCAGCGCTAAAGCAACCCTGTCGTACGCCTGACCGGCGGGTACGTTCATAATCACTGTCATCGCCTCGAAGCCGAGTATGTCAACAAGCTCGGCAGGAACGATCTGCAGAGTCTGGTCCAGCGAGTCGGTAGCGCTCATCGCGTTGAAGTTCACGCCGGCCTGTGTGTACTGTACGTATACAGCGTATGTACCGACGTTGGTCGGAGCAATCTGGTTAGCGGGATACACCGTACCGTCCACGCCCCTGTACCTGATTGTGGGTGTGGAGTTGAAACCTTCGTAGCTGTAATCCGCAAACGGGGTTTCGAGCGACCGGCCTTTAAGCGTTACCGCTATGGGATTGCCGGTGTACTTGACACCCTGACCGCCGCCAAGCGCCATTGTGTCTACGAAGCCGGCCAGATACCCGTTAAACACGTCGGGTGTCGCGCCGCTCAGGTTGGAGCGCATTACGTTCATGGTGTATGTACGCTCGTCGATACCGGCCTCGTTTGTGGCGCGGACTCCGAACGAGTAGGGTGTACCGGCAGGGTTGGCGCGTGTGAGCACTTCGGCTGTTACTACGCCATCGGCGCTGATAACGGTCGTTGTGTCGCCGCCGCCGGGGTTGACATTGAGGCCCGGAGGCAGGGCGCCGCTGGAGATGTTCCACCTTACAAGACCGGTGAAGTTATCGTACAGGGTGTCGGAGGGCACTGCGCGCGACGCGGCTCTGTAGACCGTGTCCGCGGCGGCGCCGGCTACGAAGCCTTCGGCCCTGTCTTCAACCTTCTGGGTAGACGCCACAAGCATCGGCGGGACTATGACTTTACCGCCGGCCAGGCTCAGACGGCGGGCCTGTACAAGGAACGTCGCCATGGTATCGCTGCTTGTGCGGACGAGCGGCTTGCTGTTGACTATGCTGCCGGTCGAGAGCACCGTGGTGCCTTCATTAGAGTAGGTGAATACGTCTTTCTCACCTATGGGGGTGCTGTAGCCGAGACGGCCGCCATTACCTATTATTACCCAGCCGCCGTTGGTGAACATACCCTCCAAGTTGTGCTCGGCCGCCACAATCGCCGTTACGGCACCGTTTACGATAAGGGTGTCGAGCAGGTCGCCGCCATCACCGAGTGTGAACGTACCGCCAACGCCTACCGCGAACTCACGGCCGGCGGGGATAGTGATTACGGTGCGGTAGAGCGTGCCTTCCTCGGGCTGGTTGACTACAACGCTGCCGGCGGGGGTGAAGCCCTCTACTATCGGGTTGATCATGAGGCTGGCGGCCATGGTACCGGAAAGCTCTACGGCACCGACAACTTCAACGGTCTGCGTCGAAGAGATGGCCACATCGCGGGAGCGGACTACGCCGCCGCCGAGCATGATGGGAGCGGTAGAGCGTATGGCCGTACCGAGCGAGTCGTTAGCCTGAACAAGGCCGCCCTCGTTGAGGTTCTGGCTGTTGGGGCCGATGATGCCGAGAACAACCCTGCTCGCAGCCTCAATGGCCGTACCGTTCATGCCGGCCTCTACAACGCCCGCGAGCCTGATGGTGTCGACGACGCCCGAGGCGGACTTGATGCCTATGGCGTTTGCGCCGGCGCCGGCGTCTACGCGGCCGCCTACAACCTTAACCCACTTGGTGGTGGGCGTGGTGTTGGTGGCGTTGATGGCGATGCCGTCTTCGGAGCTTACGCGGCCGCCGGTCACCGAGACGTTACCCGCCGTGGTGATGGTGTTGCCCGCGCTGCGCTGGCCGAGGATGCGTACGTGCGTGCCGGGGAC
>WQTH01000013.1 GCA_009786415.1 Chitinispirillia bacterium
TTATATTATAGGGAGGTTCGCAACAAGCTGCTTATCGGTCATTGTAGAGTTGTGTTGTGAATTGGTTTCGTCTAAATTTATATTATAGGGAGGTTCGCAACGTCGGACTTTTTGGCCCTTGCGAGGGCGGTTGTGAATTGGTTTCGTCTAAATTTATATTATAGGGAGGTTCGCAACATATCCGTTGTAACTCCTGATAATATAATATGTTACGTCATTCATTAGAAATGGCAAAAACATGGTTTTGGTGGCTTGGCGACTGCTCGTAGAGGCATTTTAGGGTGTCGCCAGCTATCTTTTAGCTATTATATCTCGGATAAGCCGCTTTTTCGTTTCTATGCCCTGTACAACCGTCGAGAGGGCCGAAAACGGACTAAAAGGGGGTGGTTGGCGGGGGTGGGCAAGGTTTTTTAGGTTAAAAACAGGTCTAAAGTGGGTTATTTAGATAAAAAAGCCTCCCTTGCGGGAGGCTTCCACCCCAGAGGTAGCCGAGGTACTAGATGTTCTCACAACGGAATAATCCTTATTGTGAATTGGTTCGTCTACTATAAATATAATATATTTTTCAAAAAAGTTCAAGTTGTTCCGGAATTTTTTTATTTTTTTCTGCGTTTGCGTTAAAAAATAGCTGCATATTGCCAAATTGTTTGTCTGTGATACACAAAATTCCGACCTTGCCGTACTTTGGCAGGGCTTCTTTTACGCGTTTTATGTGGGTTTCGGCGTTTTCTTTGCTTGTGCAGTGGCGCCAGTAGACCGAAAATTGCAGCATTTCGAAGCCGTCCTGAAGGAGATCTGTACGGAACTGGGAGGCTCGTTTCCGATCGGCTTTGGTCTCGGTTGGTAGGTCGAAGAGTACCATTATCCACATAACACGATATTGGCTAATTCTTTTTAAAGGCATTGTTTAGTTCCGGATACAGGATTTTGCGCTTTTTGCCCTGAAAGCACGCCAGTAGCGACGCCGATGTTCTGGTTAGTGCCACCAATAGTGGACTACGTTCTTTTCCCAAATATACATCAGTTTGCAAGACTGTCAAGAAATGTTTGCTAAATTTCGGGCAAAGGGTCTCCGGAGGAATACCATGTTGGGCTATGTACTCTATGACGGCATAGTCAACACATGGGCGGTATGGCTCCATAATATCGTCGGCCAGGCAGTAGGCGTTGTATTGATTTCTGTGGAAAATGCCGAGCGTAGGCAAGAGACCGGTGCCTACGAGCGCCCGCGCCATTGCCGCACGCAGAATTGCGTAGCCGTAATTCAGTATGTTGTTTGGAGGGGGGCCGTCTTGAGAGCGGGAAAAGTCTGGGATATGGTCTTCAAAGATGTGTTTCCAGTAGTAAGACGCTGCCTGTGCCTCGCGGTTATTTGGGTCGCCCGATTTAACACTTTTTTGCAGGTAGTTCATGCGCTTGATGTCTTTGCCTAAGTGAGACAGGAGCGAGGCTTGATTTTTTATTTTTGCTTGGACTGTTTGTAGCCAAAGCTGCTTTTTCAGCGGTTCGCTTGCTTCTATTTGTTTTTGGAATCTCTGACGTTGAAGTGTGTTTCCGTCTAAGTTTAGCAGCATTCCGACAGGCATATGTTTTTCGTTGCAGTGGATAAAAGCAACATTATTTTCTAATAGTTTGGTGATGGTGGATTGCGTTATTGTTATTTGCGTGTCATCCAGTATAACGATGCCAATATCCTCTATCGGGCGTGTCGTCACCGTGTCATCTGTTTTTATGACAATTTGTCCGTTTTTGGTGCTTAAGTATGCCGGATTGCCGAAATATAATGTTTGTTTTATCATAATCATTTTCCACGTAGAGTAAGTTTATACATTCAATATTCTCCGACATGGATAATCTGGCCGATATGATTTATACGAACTTTGACTACATTTTCCGTAAAAGATAGTGATGCTAATCGTTTGAATGTTATATCTTTGAGATCGTTTGCCACAGAAGTTTCCAAGTGATGCCTAAAACAATAGTCTTTCGTAGCAATTTTTTGTACCCTGAACAAATTCGGGCTAATCAGATGGTAAATTTCAGGATTCATCAGATCAATTTCTTTTGGATTAAATCCGGTCTGTTCATTCGGAAATACGAAATATTCATTTTGTTTCATGGTAAAAAGGAATGTCCAGCCTTCGCTTTGTTTATATCCTCGGTCGATAATCGGCAATCCAGCGTTGGCTCGCCTGACCGCTTCAAGGAACGACACCATTTTTTCCTTTAAGTTACCGTCGGAATCACGGTAAATTGCTACGTGGTGATTGTTTGCAGTACTGATGAAATCAATGGGTTGTTTATTACCGTTTTTGTCTGGTATGTCGTTGCCGTCTTTATCTTTTTTCGTGTGCAATGGCTCAGCGTTACTGATGCCCTTGATTGTCACACATTTTATAGCAATTCCTTTTTCTTCGTTCTGCCATATCGGTTTTTCGTCTAAATTGGTAAATGCCTTTTTGGCATCACCATTGAATTCCTCAAGGCGTTTCTTTAGAATGAGTTTTATTTTTTCATCAATTACCTTGTCTAATTTCATGTCCGGGGAAATCTCTTTGCGTATAGTATAAATGGTCTCAAGTGACACCGTTTTCACCTTTTCCGGCACTTGCTTTGTATGAGTACCGTCTAAGTAGATGGGATTTTTCGCTAAACTGTTTTTACCTGTGAAAGCCTTTTTAGGATCGTTCCCGTTTTCGCGTAAACGTTTCAGCAAGGCTTCGCGATAGACTGGTCTTGATACAGTAGAGATTTTGGTTTCATCGAATTTTGCGTTTACGGCTTCTTCATTTGCTACATATATTTTTTGACTTCCGTAAATCGTTTCGTTATGCAATTGCCCGCGGGGGGTTTGTTGTATTTTTTTGTTTGTTCCGCTTTTTTTCCTGCTTGTATTTATATTTTGAGTAACGACCTTGTTTCTGGCTTTTATGGAGATCAAAGTATTTTCCAATTGTTTTTTTGCTTCTGCCCTGAATTCATTCAAGGCAAATGGCGGCTTAAAGATTAATTTACCTTTGTCGTTACGGTATAGCTCATTTCGCTCGATGGCATATATTATGTTAGTGTCTTTTCGGGTAAAATATCTTTTACCGCATTCCGGGCAAGTCCAGTCAGTGTATTCTTCCGTGTTAAGTCCATATTTTTCGTATCCGCAGCCGCATTTTCTGGTGATTCGTGCGCTTAAATTATTGAGATATTGGATAATACTGCGTTTTGAGAATGCAACCGTCAATGCGTCCATCGCGTGGTGGCGGTGGTCGTTGCGCTTTGTCCAGTCTTTAATTTTACGGATTTTGTGACCTTCTTCATTGGTATATTCTTCTGTTAGGCCAAGATTTTGGTACTTATCCCAGTTTAATTCTTTCATCACGTCTATCAACTGCCAGTCTTCGCGCAGGCGGTCGGTGATGGAGCCTGTTGTGGACACTACGTATTTTACTAAATCGTTTAGCATACTTTTGGCGTATTTTGCAATGTATTGCGTTTCACGGATATCGCGGTCAATGAAGCTATCCGGAATATCTTTTTCGCTCCATATTAAATGTTTATATTTAGTTTTGGATATCTTTTTGTCTTTCATTAACTTTTCAACCTTTAAGAGATACTCTTTTGCTTTGTCCTCTCCATACTCGTTTCGGACAAAATCGTAGGCGGTGGTACTTCCTTTTTTAATATTTACGTCTCGTTTTTCCAGTGTTTTGTTGGCAAAGGAGTCGTCAAAGAGCCGTGCCTGCGGAATGATATGCTCAATGTCGAAATTTTTGCTGAATAGCTCTTCTTGTGCGATATAAGTATCTGAATATAGTGTTTTATAGCCGTTTGCAGCCAACTCCCGGTATAACTTGTAGCGAATGATGTCTTTCCCGCTTGGATTATGGAGGCCGAACTCATTCTTTAGCTTTTTTACTATTTCTTCCCTGTCTTTGGTATTTTCACTTATGGCTAGTGTCATTTGTTCACGTTCTTTGGCAGATTTCTTTAGCTCTCGGGCCAGTTCAATACGTATCTCATCCGGTTTTCCGTATGTCTCGATAATAGCGTTTGTTACATTGGCCATCTGATTCAGTATTTTTTCTACTACCGGATTGCGTAAGGCGTTCTTAGGTAAAATCTCCAACTTGTTTTTCAATGTTTTATGTTCAATTTCTTCTTTGGTTAGCGAACTCGCTGAATGTTTGTAACCGGCGTATTCGCAAGCCACATCATACTGGTGTCCTTCTTTAAGAAAGGGTAAAATTTTACGGATTGCCTTTGCGGAAAGGCTTCCGTAGTCATCTTGAAATGATATGTTTGCCAGTTTTTTTGCGATTTCCGTTGACAGTTTAAATGTCTGGCCTAAAATTTCTATCAACCTGTCATTTCCTGACGCTGAGTTGTCATCCTCATAGGAGTATAGCAAATGCCAGAGTTTGTACAATGGTTGGCTGTCCTGTTCTTTCTCGAAATCAAATGACAACAGGTCTGAATCACCCAATATATTGGATATTGCCGATCGCGTTTTGTTGCCTTCTATTTTCTCATAATTCAGTTTATAGTTTTTTGCAGACTTATCAAATAATACGTTTAAGGCTTCTTTATCGCTGAGCCTTTCAACATTTTGCAGCTTTTGGAATAAAGATACTTTTTGTTCGGGTGATAATAAATTTATCTCGCCGGTATTTTTATTAGTAAGTTCGATATTGTTCAAGATTTGCCAAATTTTGAATTCTTGAAATAACGGTGAAGATCGAGGTATCACGCGGCTGCCAATGATTTTAACCTTCTTTTTTCCGTCAACCTCAAATTCTTTTTTCCGGCTCTCAAATTCACAGAATCCGATCAGCCCGTTCTGACTCTTAAGCTTTCGCTGGTAAAAGATCACGACATCGCGAATTTCTTGTTTCAGCGTTTCATCCAATTCTTTGTGAAATTTGGATTGTACGTCCCAAATTTTATTAAATTCATCCAGATAGTCCTGCCGGTAAAACACCATATTTTTTAAACTGGCGTTCGGATTTTTATCCAAAACGGCCATTTGGTATTGTCCAACCGTTTGTTTGTAGAAAAATAATTCTTTGCTCCGGTCGCTGATTTTGCCCAAATAACCGCTGGAATTACTGATTTGAGCGTTAATTTCCTGCAAGATAATTGCCAGTTCTTCCGGCCCCATTTTCACGGAAAGAGCATTGACACGCCAAGCGTAGTTTTCTTTTTTCTGGTCTTCGTATTTTGTTTCCCGCTTAATTCCTACCAGTTGAAATGGTTTTGCGAAAACAGCCCATGTTTGCTTTTTGTTTTTTCCAACGAGATCACCCTTTAGCTCATTGGTGAGAATTTCCGGGTAAAAATCTTTTTGTTTAGTCCAAATTCGGTCAAACTCAGATTGGAGGTCCGATCGGTAGAAGTCAGGAAGCGTTTTTTGGCCTTTTTCCAATAATTGTAAACAAAGCTGCCCCGGTGTGAGTTCCTCATTGTATAATTTTTGGGCGACTTCCATCCCGTCAATTATTTGCCCGTCGTCCTGATTTTTAGCCTTGCGGCTGCTTTTATACCCTCTCTTTTTATTTATCATTAACAGTACACGGGCAAACTGTTCCAAAGATATCTCTTCAGTAGCTGCTTTGGCTCTTAAACGGCAGGTTTCGAATGTAGTATGGTTGCCATTTTCCGACAGTATGCTTTCATCCGAGATAAAAGCGTGTTCCGTCAGAATTTCTATCAGGTTCTCCCGGCGAAGTTTGTACCGCTGCAGATTACGGCGCATACAGCGTTTAAGAGTTCTTCCCGCGTTTGGCGAAATTCCTTTGCCGCCCGCGAAATCCTTTTCTGGTTCTTTCGACTCTTTTCTGGTATCTGTACTGACAAAATTATCATAACTTATAACTCTGACACCCAACCGAATAATAGATGATTTTTCATCATTGTTTTCCGCTTCGTTCACCAGAGCCCAACCTATACTTTTGGTTCCCAAATCTATCCCCAGAATCTTTTTCACTTGTCCTCCTATAGTATTTGCAATATATAAATGATAGTCATTACTGCCAATTCAGCCTTGGAACTCCACCACAGAATATTTTTAAATATAGTATTTGCCTCTGTGTTTAGCAAATAATTTATAAAATTAACGAACATTTCAAAAGGCGGATATTTTGATTTTGGCCTTGTTAGAATGTATTTTAGGTACAGATACCTAAAAAAGGACCCGGACCCAATGACCCTATACCACGGAAGTTATGCCGGTGTACCGGTCCCCCGGATACTTGCCGGTTAGGAATATGGTTGATTTCGGTACGGGGTTCTACACTGCCACGGATAGGGGGCAGGCGGCGGGGTTTACGCGCAGGTTTGTGAAGTTGGGCGAGAGCCGTATCGTAAATATATATGAATATGATTAAACATTTGCAAGAGGTATGAATGAACGCAAGCGCTGATTTGGGTATTTTGTCCGACGAGTCGCGGTATTTTATTTTCCTGCTTGAGCGCTACGCCTTAGCCAAGGGCATTACCGGCGTTGATGCCCTTGATTTGTTTGAGGGGTGGGGGATTGTTGATTATATATATTCGATGTATTGCACGTACCACACGCAGCGGACGGAGAATGCTATTGATGATATTGACCGGGTGATCCGGGAGAGGCTGCGCGGCGAATTGCGGGGGTTTGTTGATGCGCATTATGTTGCCGTTGGGGGTGATTATCGGTACGATATTAATTGCGGCAATATTGATTTGGAGGTCGCGGAGCCGCCTGCCGGGCTTGTTGACCGCGCGTCGCGGCTTGAGGATACGTTTTCGGTTGCGCTGATTAAGTTGATACAGGCGAGGGGGCTTGAGGACGCGGAGGTTTACAAGCGGGCGGGTATTGACCGGCGGCACTTTTCGAAGATACGCAGCAACGAGGGGTATTCGCCTGCCAAGAAGACGGCGCTGGCTCTTGCGGTTGCTTTGAAACTGACGCTTGACGAAACGCGCGCGCTTCTTTGCCGGGCCGGGTATTCGCTGTCGCGCAGTATGTTGTTTGATGTTATCATTGAGTATTTCATTGTAAACGGCAGATACGATATTATTGAGATCAACGATGCCCTGTATCATTTTGATCAGGCTGCTTTGGTTGGGGTGGAGTGACAGCGGATGATCCCTGAAAAAGAACAGCTGATGGATATATCCGTAAAATACGTGAACGACCGCTACATTTACATCGGCCCGGAGGATGACTGCCGGGTGATTGTGGATTTTATGCTTGCGGCGGGTTACAGCGAGGAGTGGTGTTTTGGCGCCGATTTCGGCCCGGAGTTTGTGTCGCGGCTGATGGGGGCCGGCTTTTTGGTTATGTCGGCGGATATCGCGGATGATGGGGAGGGGGAGTGCTGGTATGTTTTGCTGCCCAAGCTGCACCTTGTCCGTTCGGTGCTTTTGTTTGGGAATTTGCACGTTAAGCGGTCGGTCCGCCGGTTTTTGGGGCGCTACGAGCTGCGTCCGGACGCGGAGTTCGAGCGTATTTTGGGGCGTTGCGTGGAGAAGCACGGCGGTGACTGGCTGACTCCGCCGCTTGTGGAATGCATTAAGGATATAAGGCGCGGGTCGGTTGCGGCTGGGCGGGCCGGCAGCGGCGGTCTATCCCCCGGTCCGGGCGTTTATCCCGCCGCTTTTGGGCTTTACCGTGACGGGGCGCTTGCCGCCGGCGATTTCGGCGTCGTTTGCGGCGGGGTGTACACCAGTTATTCGGGGTTTTACGATGAGGGGCACGCCGGGACGGTGCTGCTCATCCGTATCGCGCGTTATTTGGAGGGCCGGGGGTTCGCTTTTTGGGACTTTGGGATGCCCATGGGGTACAAGGCGGCATTGGGGGCTGTGGATGTCGGCCCCGCGGAGTTTGTCCGCCTGTTCCGCGCCGGAGGGACGTTTTAGGGGGGTGGCGGGACGATTTTCGGTGAAATTCCAAAAAAATCAAAAAAAGTATTGACTTTGCTCCCGCCATGACATATTTTTAGTAGATTAGCCATTTTTACCGTATTTTCAGGCAGTGAGGGTCAGAATGAAAACTGTAGTTGTGGACAGCAGGAAGATTGAGCGCGGCTGGTTTATTGTAGACGCTGCGGAGTTGACGCTGGGCCGTTTGGCCAGCAAGGCGGCTCAGGTGCTTATAGGCAAGGGCAAGCCGGCCTATTCACCCAACCAGGATCATGGCGACTATCTTATCGTCATCAATTCCGACAAGGTCAGGCTTACCGGCGTCAAGCCGGAGACCAAGACGTACTTCCGCCACTCGCAGTACGCGGGCGGCGACAAGCACCGTCCTTACGAGGAGCAGATGGCTCTTGATTCGACGCAGGTCGTCATCCACGCGGTTAAGGGGATGGTTTCCAAGAACCCCCGCGGGCGGGCTATCATGAGGAAGCTGCACGTCTACCGTGGCGCGGAGCACCCGCATGCGGCGCAGCAGCCCAAGGCGCTGAAACTGTCGGTCGGCCCTACGCCGGTGGTGCAGAAAGTTTAAGGCGTTGCGGGCGGGGGTGGTCATCCTTGTGTGTGTAAAGGTGATTAAACATAATTAATATAGTAGAAGGAGCAGTAATTTGGAAAACAGGTATTTTGGAACAGGAAAGCGCAAGAACGCTATCGCGTGCGTGATCATTAAGCCCGGCAAGGGCGAGCGGTTGATTAACGGCAAGACGATGCTCGACTACCTCAAGAGCGATGTGCTGGTGATGGACGCCGAGAAGCCCCTTCAGATGCTGAGCGTGGCCGACAGTTTCGACATCGTGGCCAATGTGCGCGGCGGCGGTTTGAGCGGCCAGGCGGGCGCGATTCGCCTTGGCATCTCCCGTGCGCTGGCGCTTATGAGCGAGGACAACCGCAAGGTTTTGCGCAAGGGCGGCATGCTGACTCGCGACTCCCGCGTTGTCGAGCGCAAGAAGTACGGCCAGGCCGGTGCGCGCCGCCGCTTCCAGTTCTCGAAACGTTAATGTCCGGTTGTTATACGGGGATGTTTTGATGACAATGACGGCTTTAGGATGGGCCGGTTTGAAACTCGCCCATCCATATCAGCCGTATCGTTACATATTGAAATTTAATCACACGGCCGAGCGGGAAACGGGTGCTGTCCTGTCAAATGGATGGTAATTTTTTCGCGGTGACAGCCGTGGCAGCCATAACCCATACATACCAGAAGGAGCAGTACCATGTCTTCATTGACGTTGCCTGAACTGTTGGACGCCGGTACCCATTTCGGCCACCAGACCAAGCGCTGGAATCCCAAGATGAAGCGCTTTATCCTTTGCCCCAAGAACGGCATTTACATTATTGACCTCAACAAGACGATCGTCACGCTCGACAAGTTCATTGAGCGCGTGAAGAACGAGGTGAAGAAGGGCGGCAAGGTCCTTTTTGTTGGGACCAAGAAGCAGTTGCGCGATTGCATCCGCGAGGAGGCCACGCGCTGCGGTATGCCCTATGTTACGGAGCGCTGGCTCGGCGGTATGCTGACCAATTTCCAGACCCTCAAGCAGAGTATCGCCAAGCTCGACAAGATTGAGAAGATGGAGGCCGACGGTACGATTGAGATGCTGCCTAAGAAGGAGCGCCTGCTCATAGCCAAGAAGAAGGAGAAGCTGCTCGCGATTCTCACAGGCATCCGGCATATGCGCCGCCTGCCGTCCATCATATTTGTTGTAGACACGATAAAGGAGCATATAGCTATCGCGGAGGGTAAGCGCCTAGGCATTCCCATTGGCGCCATTGTTGATACCAACTGCGACCCCGACGTCGTTGACTACCCGATTCCCGGCAACGACGACGCGATAAAGTCGGTTCAGCTGATTACCCGCGCGATAAGCGACGTCATCCTCGAGAACGCGGTAGCGTCTGCGGCGGCGGAGGAGATGGCGGCCAAGGACGAGCCCGAAGGCGCGTCCGAGGAGGAGTCGTCCGGCGCGTCCGGCAGCGGCGATGACGGCAAGGCCAAGCGTCACCGCGTAGTCCACAAAAAAATCGCCAAGGTCGTTACCCCTGAGGAAGATGATTAATCAGATGTGTTGGTTTTTTAGAGATTGATGTTGAATTTTTAATCACGGGCGGCCAAAGCGGCTGCCCTACAATACAGGAGAAAATAAAATGGAAATATCAGCTTCACAGGTAAAAGAGTTGCGCGAAAAGACCGGCCTCGGCATGATGATCTGCAAAGAGGCCCTCATTAAAGCCAACGGCGACATGAACCTCGCCATCGAGGACCTCCGCAAGCAGGGCCAGGCCACCGCGGCCAAGCGCGCCGACCGCGCCGCCAAGGAGGGCAAGGTCTCCATAGTAACCGGAGGCGACGCGGCCATGGTATACGAGGTAAACGCTGAGACCGACTTTGTCGCGAAGAACGAGGACTTTGTCGCGTTCATCGACAACCTCGGCAAGATCCTTACGGCGCAGAAGCCAGCCGACCACGCCGCCGCTATGCAGCTCTCCGACCCGTCCATCGGCTCTATCACGGTCGAGGCGAAGGTTACGGAGCTCATCGGCAAGATCGGCGAGAAGATCCAGTTCCGCCGCTATAAGAAGATGGTCGCCGACCCGTCGAAAGAGAAGTTTTTCTCGTACATCCACGGCGCCGGCAAGATTGGCGTACTGATCAAGTTCTCGGCCTCAACCCCTGCGGCGCTCGCGTCGGCGGAGTTGGCGGAGCTTGGCAAGGACCTCGCTATGCAGGTAGCGGCTGCGAGGCCGTCGGCGGTCGACGCGTCAAGCATCCCCGCCGATGTCATCGCCAAGGAGAAGGAGATCTACGCCGCGCAGGCTAAGGAGTCGGGCAAGCCCGAGGCCGTGTGGGAGAAGATCATAGACGGCAAGCTGCAGAAGTACTACGAGGAGTTCACGCTCGTCAACCAGACCTCCATCCGCTACGAGAAGAGCGTGAAGGAGATGATTGCCGAGGTGTCGAAGGCCGTGGGCGCGGAGATTAAGCCGGTGGAGTTTTTCCGGTTTGAGCTGGGCGAGTCGGACTAAGATGAAAATGGGTTGTTGATGGAAGGGCGCGGTCTTTGGCCGTGCCCGTATATTATGGGGTGTATGTGGTGTTGTGGTGATACCTTTACGAATATGTGTGCGGTAACGCGTGGAGCTGCGGTATGTCAAATTCATATAAATATAAGCGCGTTGTACTGAAACTTTCTGGCGAGGCTCTTGCCGGGGAGCGCGGCTTTGGTATTGATTCCGGGATCATCGCCAAAATAGCGGGCGAGGTCGCGCAGGTCGCTAAGGGCGGCGTGCAGACGGCGGTCATCATTGGCGGCGGGAATTTTTTGCGGGGCGCGACGACCGAGGGCGTTTCGGCGATTGCCGGCGACGCGATGGGGATGCTTGCCACGGTCATCAACTCGATAGCGTTTGCCGAGCGGGTCAAGGCCTGCGGCGTTGACGCGCGGGTGCTGACTGCGACGCGGATTGACAGGGTGGGGGGGGAGTACTACACGCCGGCGCGCGCGGTAGAGTTGATGGAATCCGGGGCGGTGGCGGTGATTGGCGGGGGTACGGGCAGCCCGTTCTTCACGACCGACACGGCGGCGGCCCTGCGCTGCGCGGAGCTTGGCGGCGAGATCATAATGAAAGCCACGAAGGTAGACGGGATTTACGACAGCGACCCAATGAAAAACCCGTCCGCGAAGAAGTTTGACGAGATAACGCACGCCGAAGCGCTGTCGAGGAAATTGAAAGTGATGGACGCCACCGCGTTCTCGTTCTGCATGGAGTGGGGCCTTCCAATAATAGTATTCAAGCTGCTGGAGGACGGGAACCTCGCGAGGTGTTTGGAAGGTCAGTCGGTGGGGACAGTCGTTAAATTCGGCGATTGACGGATTGACATTACAGGGACGGCAACGCGGTCGTCCGTTTTAAAATCAATATTATATGGGGACGGCAACGGGGTTGTCCGCATAATTAATTAACACAGGAGACGGTTATATGGGCGCGATGGAAGACATCAAAAAAGAGACCGAAGATCGTATGCATAAGACGATCGACAGTTTGAAGAAGGACTTGGCCAAGGTGCGGACGGGCCGCGCGACGCCGGCCCTGCTCGACGGCATAATGGTCGAGTACTACGGCAACCCGGCGCCGCTCAATCAGGTCGCCAATATATCGGTGCCCGACGCGCGGATGCTCGTGGTCCAGCCGTGGGAAAAGAGTATGCTCAAGGAGATCGAGAAAGCCGTGCAGGCCTCGAATCTGGGCCTGAACCCGCAGAACGACGGGAACCAGATCCGTCTGCCCATCCCCCCGCTCTCAGAGGAGAGGCGCAAGGACCTGTTCAAGAGCTGCGGCAAGGTAGGCGAGGAGTGCAAGGTCGCGCTGCGCAACGTACGCCGCGATTCCAACGAGAAGCTGAAGAAGGCGCAGAAAGATAAGTTAGTCACGGAAGATCAGGAGAAGAAGGGGTTAGACGATGTTCAGAAAGTGACGGACAAGTATATCAAGATGGTTGACGAGCAGCTTGCTTTGAAGGAAAAGGAAATAATGGAGGTTTAGTATTAGGTTTTTGGGGGACGGGGCTTTGCGCGCCCCGTAACGCCCCGGCATGGAATACCGCCACCAACCCCCTCAACCGATGTTTTCCAACGCGATTTTCAGCATTCGCCTAACCGGTTCCGCCGCACCCCACAGGAGTTGGTCGCCTACGGTGAATGCCGCCAGATAATCATTGCCGATGTTCATTTTGTGCAGGCGCCCGATGGGGACGGTCAATGTCCCGCTGACCGCCGCCGGGGTCAGACCCTTAAGCGTGTCCTCTTTGTTGTTGGGGACGACCTTGACCCATTCGTGCGCGACCAGCATGTCGTTGATCTCGTCCATGGGCACGTCTTTGGTCATCTTTATCGTTAGCCCCTGGCTGTGGCAGCGCATTGCCCCTACGCGCACGCAGATGCCGTCTACCGGGATCGTTTTTGTCGTACCCAGAATCTTGTTGGTCTCCGCGACGCCTTTCCACTCCTCGCGCGTCTGCCCGCCGTAGACCTGTTTGTCGATCCACGGTATAAGCGATGCCGCGAGGGGCGCGCCGAAGTTGGCGGTGGGGATTGACGACCCGCGCAGCTCCGCCGTTACCGCCCTGTCAATTTCCAGCGCGCTTGCCGCCGGGTTTGAGCGCAGCGATTCGGTAGCGTTTGTCAAGTGCGCCATCTGCGCCGCGAGCTCGATCATGTTTTTGGCACCGGCGCCGCTTGCCGCCTGATAGGTCATGCTCGATATCCACTCGATGAGCCCGCGCCCGAAGAGCCCGGCCAGCGCCATAAGCATTAAGCTGACTGTGCAGTTGCCGCCGGCAAAGTCGCGGATGCCGGCCTTGATGCCGTTGTTGATGACGTTTCTGTTGACGGGGTCGAGCACGATGAAGCACGACTCGTGCATCCGCAGGGCCGACGCCGCGTCGATCCAGTACCCCTTGAACCCCGCGCCCCGCAGTTTCGGGTGGACGTCGTTTGTGTACTCGCCGCCCTGACAGGAGACGATGATGTCGAGTCCCTTGAGCTCATCGATGTTGAAGGCATCCTTGAGCGGGGCCGCGCCGCCGCCCACGTCCGGACCGTTATCACCGACCTGGGACGTGGTGAAGAACACCGGTTCGTACCCCGCGAAGTCCCCCTCCGCCCGCATCCTGTCCATGAGGACAGACCCGACCATACCGCGCCAGCCGACAAATCCTACCCTTATCATAAACAATCCTGCCGTGAAAAAATTGATAGTGTCAATAGACCCATAAAATACATTATGCCGTGGTTTGGGTGGGGAAATTGATTATTGAAGAAACGATTAAATATTGTNCCCGCGCCGCCCTGCAACTGCACGACAGACTTGATGTTGCCGGCCGGCGCGGATACAATATTTAACAGGTGAATCTATATGTCTGAACCATGAGTTGCGGGATTAAGGGATTTCCCTGATTATCCCCGGTTCCGCCGGTTGAATTTTGGGCGTGGATTTAAGGCGAAAAACGCTTCGCAGGGTTGCCCGTATTCCGGTTGTCTGCGGCTTGAATTTGCATCGTTTGAAAATTTTACATAAAACCAGTGTGCAAATATTATTTTTATTTTCAAAATTTGTTACTTTTTTTCTTGATTTTACATATGCATTATTTGTAACATATATATAAAGCAATAGATTGCGACAGGAGTGGGGTAAAATTATGAGTTACACAGTAAAGTCGGTTCTTATTATCGTAGTTGTGGGTATGGTCTCTTTTTTCGTAGCCCAGCTTATGTTCCCGGACAAGCATGCGGTTACCCAGAAGGATCTCCAGCAGCCGCCGCCGCACAAGGATAAGGGCGGCAAGCCCTCAGGAGGGAAGATGGCCAGGTCTTCAGGAACCGCCCCGGTCGCCGCGCCGCCGTCGATGCCGGAGCAGGCGCCCCTTACGCCGTCGCCCGCAGTACTGGCATCCGCCGAGCAGGCGCCTGCTGTTCAGGTATCAGCGGCTAAGGCCGCCGCTCCCGACACCGTCACCGTCATCCGCCCGGTGCGGAGGGGGGTCAGGGTCGAGCGTTCGGCAATTTGCACGCTCATTGTGGAGAGGGAACCCGTGGGCATCATGCCCGGCAGGTTCTCTTCCAAAAATGTCAGACAGCTCCACTACTTCACGCACGTAATAGGTGCGTATGACACCGTGACGATCCAGCACCGCTGGTACCGCAACGGCAAGCACGTGCAGACCCACATCCGCGAGATAAAGTCGGCAAGTTGGCGCACGAATACCAAGCGCGATTTCTCGGCCTCTGCTGATGACGCGGATAAGGTGGGGAATTGGAAGATAGATGTTGTAGAGACTACTAACGGGACGCTGTTGGAAACGATTATGTTTGTCGTAGAATAGTGTAATTCCAGCAATTTAGCAGGGAATATGGATGCGCATATCGTCGGAAAACGCATCCCCGTAAAAGAGTTTCGGCATCCGGTGTGATCTGTGGATTGGTGAAAAACGCGTCCTCCCAAAGATTTCCCGCATCCTTGAAGGAATGCATTATGCTATTTTATCTCATAGACACAGGCGGTTGCAGGATTTCCGACCATATTACGCCGTTGCGCGCCTGTTCCAGTATCGGCTGGTCGCAGTTGAATGCCGCTATTGGCGTGGGCGGCAGCAGTATCTCCTCATAATCCGTCCTTTCTTTCGCCGCTGCCTTGGCTGCCTCCTTTGCGTCGCGCGCCCTGAGCGCTTTCAGCGTCCACTCGGCGTCGGCGTCGCCGCCTGATGCTGCCGGTGCCCGCACTAATCTCTTATTGGCCTGCGGCTGCGCGTTGGCGCGGGTGCGGACGTCTAAGCTCTTTTTGTCATCGTATGCCGCCGCCTGCCTGCGGTTTTCGTAGGACGGCGGCTGTTTTGCCGCGAAAATGTCGTCCAGCGCCCTGCGCATCTCTTCTTCGACGTTCACGGACTGCGGGCGCGGCTGCCTGGCCGGCGGAGGCGCCTGGGGCCGGCGCTGGGTTGACGGCGGCGGGGCGGACGGCGCGGGCGTGTCGCCATCGTCGTCCGCCATGTCGGCCGGTTTGCGCCGTTTTATGAAGCTGCTTATGATCGAGGCTAAGAAGATCAGTAAGAACAGCAGCGCTTCGAGATTGTTTAATATCGCGTCCATATCGCTCCGTAAATAACGGGCGGCTGCAAAGCCGCCCGGCGCAAAGGTCTTCAATCACCATCATTCCGAACAATCATCCCACAAACTATCGTCCGCCGTTATTATATGGATAATCATCCCTGATAATCCCCCGGCAATCACAAACAATCGTCCCCCAAAACAATTATGATTTGGGCGCCTGCGGGTTCTGCCCGCCGATTGACTCGCGCATCTGCGTGTCGGCCGCGACGTTTTTCATCTTATAGTAGTCCATAATCCCCAGATTTCCGTTTCTGAACGCCTCTGCCATAGCCTGCGGCACCAGCGCCTCGGCCTCTACGACCTTGGCCCGCATTTCCTGCACCCTCGCCTTCATCTCCTGCTCGGCGGCGATGGCCATTGCGCGGCGCTCCTCGGCCTTGGCCTGGGCGATCTTCTTGTCGGCCTCGGCCCGGTCGGTCTCAAGGTCGGCGCCTATGTTCTTGCCTACGTCTACGTCGGCGATATCAATGGACAGAATTTCGTACGCCGTCCCCGAATCAAGTCCCTTCTCAAGCACGCGCTTGGATATGGAGTCGGGGTTTTCGAGCACCATCTTGTGCGACGCTGCGGAGCCGATGGTAGTAACGATGCCCTCGCCCACGCGGGCCAAAATGGTCTCCTCGCCGGCGCCGCCCACGAGCCTGTCGATGTTCGCGCGCACCGTGACCCTTGTGAGCGCCATAAGCTGGATGCCGTCTTTGGCGACCGCCGAGACCTTCGGGGTCTCTATGACCTTGGGGTTGACGCTCATCTGCACCGCCTCAAGCACATTTCGGCCCGCGAGGTCTATGGCGGCGGAGCGCCTGAAGGTGAGCGGGATGTTCGCCTTGTCGGCGGCGATGAGCGCCTGCACCACGCGCAGCACATTGCCGCCGGCGAGGTAGTGCGACTCAAGCTCGTCGGTGGATATCTCGATCCCCGCCTTGACCGCCGTGATCTTGGCCTCGACTATGAGCTTGGGCGGCACCTTGCGGAAGCGCATGAATACGATGCTCAGGAGGCCGACCTTGGTTCCGGAGAATATAGCCTGCAGCCAAAGTTGTATGGCCGAGCCTATGAAGAAGAAGAATATCAGAAAGCCTATCGCGAGGATGGCTATCAGAAATACAACGATGGTGGATGACGACGCGGAACCCATCATAATGGATTATCCCTTCTGTTATTGTTTATGGCTAAAGGTTAACTTCGGTTCAAAATAAAATCACCGGGACAGCAATGCGCCAAAGGCGCAGGATTCAGTTTTCGCGCTCCCTGATGAGTTCCATCACCTCATCGGCGGTGCGGGCCCGCATAAGCGCCACAAACATTTTCCTTTCGTTCAGGAGCCGCGACAGGCTGCTCAGGGTTTTCAGGTACTCGTTGTTGCGCCCCTGAGGACCTATTATCAAAAATACTAAATGGGCGGGTTTCCCGTCAATAGAATTGAACGGTACCCCGAATTCGCTGCGCCCGACTGCCAGCACAATCTCGCCCGCCCCCTCAATAAGCCGGTGCGGAATGGCGATTCCCTGCCCGATGCCGGTGGACGCGATTCCCTCCCGCGCCATGACCTCGGCAACGCACCGCTCCTCGGCCTCAACCTTGCCGGCGTCAGCCAAAATCCGCACAAGCTCCCGCACGGCCTCCTCCTTATTGCGAGCGGCCAGCTCCAGCTTAATGCACCGCAGGTCCATGATTTCGGAGATCCTTACCACAGTATCCTCCCATCGCAATATATTATAAAAATAATTACGGGGAGAGGCAGGATATTGTTATATTTTTAATTAATGGCGGAAATTAATCGTAATGTTACGGGGGATTAAGTGATATGCTCAAAGATGACGCAAAAGAACAGATCCGCTCCCGCACCGACATGGCTGCGGTCGTAGGCCGCTATGTCACGCTCAAGGGCCGCGGCGACAACCTTAGCGGGCTTTGCCCGTTTCACAAGGAGAAGACCCCGTCGTTCACCGTAAATCCCTCGCAGGGAGTTTACTACTGCTTTGGTTGCCACAAGGGCGGCGATGTCTTTAATTTCGTCATGGAGATAGAAAACGTAGACTTCCCGGAGGCCCTTAAGATGCTTGCCGAGGATGCTGGCATTGAGCTGGATGATTGGCGCCGCGACAGCCAGCCGTCATACCAGCCATCCCAATCCTCCCGGTCATCCACGTCCGCACAGGCCCCGCCGCCCGCCCGCCCGCCCTCCGCCGGCAGGGCCGCGAAGACTGACCTGCTCTCCGTACACGGCGAGGCGGCGAACTTTTTCTACCAGAGCATGAAGAAGCACCCTCAGGCCATCGACTACTTCAAATCGCGTGGGCTGTCGGGCGAGATTGTCAAAGAGTTCCGTTTGGGCTATGCCCCCCCCGGATGGTCCGAGCTGTACGACTATTTTAAGGGCCGCAAGGTTCCGCAGGCGCGGCTCACAGAGTGCGGCCTCGTGGTGAGCAAGGAGAGCGGCGCGGTCTACGACCGTTTCAGGGACCGTATAATTTTCCCGCTATTTGACTTGAGCGGCCGCGTAATCGCCTTTGCGGGCCGGGGGCTCAACGCCGACGCGCAGCCCAAGTACCTCAATTCGCCGGAAACCCCGCTGTACCGCAAGAGCGGCGTGCTCTACGGCATGCACAAGTCGCGGGATGCCGTAAGGGAGCTGGGGTACATGATGATAGTTGAGGGGTACATGGACTATTTGTCGCTCTATCAGGCCGGCATACGCAACGCTGCGGCGGTATCGGGCACGGCGTTCACGGAGGAGCACGCGAACATCATCAAGCGGTTCACGCAGAAGGTGATTTTGGTGTTTGACGGCGACCGGGCGGGCGTATCGGCGGCGGCCCGTGCGGCGGTCGTACTCGCGCCGTTTAAGCTGGAGGNGCAAATACTTACGCTGCCGGGAGATGACGATCCCGACTCGTTCGTCAAGCGGGAGGGGGCCGAGGCGTTCCTCACGCTGCTGCAGGCGGCCCATCCAGCGTCCGATTTCCTGATAGAGAGGGCGATGGCCGATCACGACGGCTCGTCTTTGGGCAAGAGCCGGGTTTTGGACGAACTTATGCCGTATGCTCACGCGTTGGCCGACGAGATAGTGCGCGCCGACTTTTTGTCTGCNCTCGCGGTGAAGCTGCGTCTTGAGCGGCATCAGGTGTCGGACCGATTTAACAAGAGCGCGCCTTCCCGCCCGTCAGCAGGCGGTCAGTACGGTGGCGGCGCGGGCTCAGGCGGGGTTGACGGCGGGGTGGATGGGGCGGGGCGGATAGTTTTGGGGGCGCTTGAGGAGCGTTTTTTGCGGCTTTTGATAACCGCGCCAGAACATATCAACGAGATGAAAGAATTTATAAAACCTGAAATTTTTATTGACNCCCCTGCCGCTAATATATATTCAATTATATTGGAGGCGTATGCCCAAACAGGCGACATGAGCGGGCTCTCTGCCTTTTGTTCGGACGACCCGGTGACCGGGCGGCTGATTTCGATGCTGGCCGTTACACCGGCGGCGGAGGAGAATATTGGCGAGGAGCTTGAGCAGAAGGGGCTTCTGTTGCTGCGAAAGTTTTATAAGTCGCGTATGGCCGGGTTGAGCGATGAGCTCAGAAACTGTTCCGAACTGGATAAGGGGCGGCTTTTGAGGGAGCTTAAAGGTTGCGGGGAACGGCTCAGGGAACTGGAGGTACTGTTACAGGGATGATGATGACCAAAAATAAAGGCGCGGCGGTCCTGAGCGGCCCGCCGCCGGTAGACAGAGTTACGGCGCGGCTGCGCAAGCACGCGAACCTGCAGGGCGGTTTCGTTACCGAGGAGCAGTTCGAGGAAGCGGCCGGCATGGCGGATGATATTGAGCGCGTCAGGGAGATACTGGAGCGCGAGCATATCACCATCAACACGCTGGTTAAGGCGCGTCTCGCTCCGTCAGCCAACATCGATAAGCCGCGTCCGGGGATGGCGGCGTCCGGGCGATTGTCGCAGCACTACGCCGACCCCACGTGGGCGTATCTGAATACCGTGGGCAAGGTTCCGCTCCTCTCCAAAGAGGAGGAGACTGAGTTCGCCATGCAAATGGAGTTCGCGCAGAGTAAGCTTTTTGATATGGCTTTTCGCTCGGAGTTTGCGTTAGAAAGCCTCTACATACTCGGTGAGGAACTGAAAAACGGCGAGGTTGAGGTCGCGGACGTGCTTCGAATAGAGGAGGGCGAGGTGCAGGCGGAGGGGGGGTCTGTTGATCTTGAGGCTAAGCGTTCCGATTTTTTGCGCACGCTCACCAACGTAAAGAGGAAGCAGAACGCCATAGCCGCAGCGTTGCGCACGGGCGCGCCGGAGGGCGAAAAGAGGGCCGCCGCGCAGTGGGACGAGATCATAGGTCTTTGCAGGGGTATGCGCCTGAACATCAGGCAGGTCGAGAGCATTTTGGACAAATACAAGGCTGCTCTCGTAGCCGCTGGCCGCCACGACGACGCGGAGGCGTTCAGGCGCTGGGAAGATATGCGCAACCAAACCCGTTGCGAGATTATAGGAGCCAACGTGAGGCTCGTGGTCAGCATCGCCAAGAAGTACATTTTGCGTGGCATGGAGATCATCGACCTTATACAGGAGGGTAACCGCGGGCTCATAAAGGCGGTGGAAAACTTCGACTACCGCAAGGGGTACAAGTTCTCGACCTACGCGACATGGTGGATTCGTCAGGCCATCCTGCGGGCGATAAACGACAAATCGAAGGCGATACGCATCCCCGCCAATACCATGGAACTCGTCAACAAGGTTATCCGCCTGAGCCGCAAGTGGGTCATGGAGTACGGCTACGAACCCTCTTACCAGGAGTTAGCCGACGAGTTGGGCAGTTCCCCGGCGAAGGTCCAGCAGGCTATGGAATACTCGATGGACCCCATCTCCCTTGATATGGAGGTAGGCGGCGACAGCGGCGCAACGGTGGGGGAGTACATAGAAGACGCGAACGTGGTGGACCCAACGCAGAAAATCTCCCTGTTGCACCTTAGGGAGCAGATAAAGCAGGTGCTCAACTCACTGGCGCCCAAAGAGAAGGAGATACTGATGATGCGTTTCGGTCTCGACGACGGGCGCATCAAGACGCTCAAGGACATAGGTGAGTTGTTCAACATCAGTCGCGAGCGTGTGCGGCAGATCGAGACCAAGGCTTTGAGTAAGCTGAAGCACCCCAGCCGGGTCAGGCAGCTTTTGGCATGGAGGGATGAGAGGCCGGAGACGCTGGTTGATGTGCCTTATGATGATTGAGTGATAGTTAGGAGTTTGGAGTGTGGAGTTTTTTGTTGATGTTGACTTTAACTCCACACTCCAAACTCCTAACTCCAAACTTGATACAGGTATTTGATTCGTAGCGGGTGGCGGAATGTATTTTATTATTATGAAGAAAAACAACGCAATATACCTTTTGGCGGCCCTGATTTGCGCCTTTGCCTTGTCGTCCCCCGCTTATTCGTCGCCCGCGGCTGGGTTGAGCAAGGCTTTGAGCGCTGTGGCGGGGTCTGATACCGTTTGTAATGTTTGGGTCTTTTTTAATGATCGCCCGGCCCGGTCAGACGCCGAAAAGGTCTCCGAGCGGGCTGTGCAGCGGCGCCGGCTGGCCAGATACAGACCTGACGACGGCGACCGGCCCGTCCACCGCCGCTACATAAGCGAGGTGGAGAGGCTCGGCGGCCGGCTGCGCAACGAATTCCCGTGGGGGAACGCCGCGAGTTTTTCCGTGCACGCTTCACGCCTTAGCGATATTGCCGCGTTGCCGTTCGTTAAATCCGTTTCGCCTGTGGCCGTTTATGTTAATGATAAAAATATTGCCGCTGCCGGTTTGTACAAGTCAGCGGCGTCGGCGCCGCCGGTTACCGCTTTCGATCCCGGTTACGGCTGGCATATGGATATGGTTAACGTTCCGCTTGCCCACGAGTATATCAGAATAAAGGGGCTGGGCAACCCCGGCGAGGGCGTATTTCTGGCGTTTTTCGACGGCGGGTTCCGGTTCGAGCACGTAGCGCTCCAGCGCGTTAAGGACAGTGGGTTGGTTGTCGCCGAGTGGGATTTTGTGGACAATGACTCTACTGTTTTCGATCCCGACTCTGTGGTGAGCGACAGCACCCACCGCTTCTACGGCAACGATTCGCACGGTACGCAGGTTGTCGCGCTTGTCGCGGGGTACCACCCCGGCTACTATATAGGCGGCGCGTGGGGTGCGCGGTTCGCCGCAGCCCGCACCGAGGACGATGGGGTTGAGTCGCGTGTGGAGGAGGACAACTGGGCCGCCGCGATGGTGTGGGCGGAAAGTTTGGGCGTTGATATAGTTTCGAGTTCTCTTGGCTATCGCGACGGCTTTACTGACCCGGACGAGAACTACGGCCCGTCAGATATGGACGGCCGGACCACGGTTGTCGCGCTTGCCGCTGCCGGCGCGGTTGAGCGCGGGGTGATAGTGGTGAACTCGGCGGGCAACGAATCCATCGGCGCGAATCCCACGCAAACGCTTACATCCCCCGCCGATGTGGATGGCGTAACAGCCGTTGGCGCGGTGGACCGCAGCCGCATCCTCGCCTCGTTCAGCAGCGTGGGCCCCACGGCCGACGGACGCATGAAACCGGATCTCTCCGCGCCCGGCGTTTGGGNGCCGGTCCTCGATAAAATTTCCATGAACACTTACACCGGCAACAACGGTACTTCGTTCTCCACACCCATAGTCAGCTCGATATTCGCGCTCATACTTCAGGCAAACCCCGGCATAAGCGCCGCCGAAGCCCGCGAGCGGCTCTATGCATCGTGTTTTTTCGCGGCGGGGCAAACTTTCGCAAATAACAGGCATGGCCGCGGCATCCCCAACGCCATGCGCGCCGTAATGCAGGACGACGAGATATTCATAAGGCTGGTAGACACCCTCGGCGCTCCGCTCGCCGGGGCGCAAGTGAGAGCGGGCGGGAATATATATACCGCGAACGAATTTGGATGTGTGCTAATCTCGGCCCGCGCGTACTCGCTGCCGTTAGACCTGGGGATAATATTCCGCGGCGACTCGGTAAGCACATACACCATAAGTTCGCTGCCTTTTGAGGGCACAATAGACTTTGGCGTATCGCGGGACGCAGGGCTAAAGGTGCGGCCGAGCGTGGTAAGAAAGAGCAGCGTAGTAAAGGGAAAATACTACTTCACGACTACGAACCTATCAGCTCCGGCGACAGCTATTGTACACACGCTTGACGGACGGAAAGTTTGGGAAGAAAAGATAACTCTGCGCCCCGACGGCAGCGCTGAGTTCTTGTGGGACTGCAAAAAAAGGTCGAGAATGGTGTCGGCGGGTGTCTACTTCGTAACCGTGCGCCACGGTACAGACCGAATCAGCGGACGGGNGATAATCGCTAAATGAACCAGTTCAACCCCCATCTGAACGTCAGCCCCGGCGAAAAATATCCGGGAACATACGCCTGTTTAAGATTCAATAAATTATCAACCTTGTAGAACAGCCTGAATGACCTTATGTGCGCCGTGATTTTCATATTCAGATCATATACAGGATGATGCCAGGCGGTGTGGCCCGCGAAGTAGAACGGGTCGCGCTCGCTCCAGTAGTCAAAACCCAGCTCCGGTTCAAACGTGTACTCCATCCACTTTGGCTGTATGATGTACGACAGGTTCGCGGATGCCTTGAGGCGCGGCTTTGTGTCGGTTATGATAAATCTTGACAGAAGGGAAAAACCCTGATACCTTGATACCCACGGCGCTATGATAAATGAACTTCCCGGCTGGACGTATGGCGGATNCCCCTGCGGCCACGCCGGCCGGACATTGGCTGCCGTGTTCATCTCGGCGCCCAGAAGAAGCCCCAGATACCCCCATCGCATCCACCCCTCCGCGCCTGCCGCCCCGTCGTTCCCGTACCAGAAAGGATACGGGTAGTCACCGTAGCGCAGTGTGTCGTAGCCGGCGTAAAATGGCCGCGGGTCTAACTTGACGTATGCGCGAAACCTCGCGTTCGAGTCGCTCGCCGTCCACTCGAAGCCGGCTGCGGCTTTGGGGGATACATAGGCGATGCCGTCGCCTCCGGCAACCTGCTGCCCGCCCGAATTATCCGTTATGGTAGGGGTATCGCCGTTTGGCAGCAGTATAGTACCCAAACGCGCGTGCAATTTGATGTTGGTTTTGCCGTTTGCCGAATGTTTGCGTCCGAAGTAGCGTGTGTAGAATAGCTCGGCGCTGTAGTGCTGCAAAAAATACTCGCCGCCGTTGTAATCCTCAATGTCCCGCAGCATCCCGCTTACGTTCACGCCAAGATTATTTATCATATAGAAGTCGGCATCAATAATAAAATTGTTGGACGAGCCGCTGCCGTTCGCGCCCGCTGCGGCGCCGCGGTAAAATGATGAGTCCGACTCGCTTATAAAAGCGGTCTTGATATTAGTGCGCCAGCGCCTGCTCAGCGTCTTTTCCAAAAGCTCGGCATCCGCCCTGAATAGCCGCCTCTCCAGCAGCGCCCACTCCAATCTGTCGGTTGACGGTGCGGGAATGTTGAGTGCGTATTCGTTTTGCAGGTTGCTGAATGAGAATGACGCGTGCATCTTTGACGAGTCGGCGCCGCTCCACATAAACGATCCGCCCATCATGTGCTCTTCTGTATGCGGATTGTAGCCGTAGTTCATTATAGTTGACGTGTCGTAGTGAAAGAACTCGTAAAACTTCACGATGTCGTTGCCCTCGTGGTTGAACCGCTGTCCGCGCAGATAGCGGTAGTTGGAAAAGAGGCTCATCATAATGTTTGCGGAGAGCGGCCTTACGAGGCGCAGGTTAAGCGTGTTCTGGTTGAATACGCCGTTCTCCCAGAATATCAACAGTTCGGGGCCTGTCATGTCGTTTGGATATGGATGATAAAAGTAGTCGGTCCTCTGGAATGACGCGTATTCATCCGGGACAGGATTGCCGTATGTCAATATGCGGTTCATTGCGCCTGATAATGTGAACGGGAGATATACGGATGTCAGTTCACGGTACCGCAGCATCTCCGCCGGGCTTGCGCCGTCGCTGCGGAAGAGGTCGGCTGCGGTGTGTTGCGATGGATTAAACGCGCGCGCGCTGTCGGGACGTGCCGGGTCGTATGTGGTTATGCGCTGCCGTTCGATTCGCGTTGATGATGTATCGCGGATATCCGTTACACCCGTACTGTTTGCCTGTGCGCCGTTATCACCATCGTCTGCTGTTATCCCGCTATTGGAAAGTACTGTGTCAGCGCCGGCTGCCTGCCCGCTGACTGCGTGGACAGTTTGCCCGCTGTCCGCCGGTATTACCTGACTGCTGTCCGCGCGGATCATCATCCAGCTGCTGGAAGGGGTCTTCTGCTCCCTTACGGGTACAAGCGGAGACGCACCGCCGCCGGCCCAAGCACCCCCGGCCAGCGCGGTCAGCAGAATCCCCGAAATTATAGCGGCAAAGTAAGACATTTACTATAAAATACATTTTTTTCAATCAAATGCGAAAAAAATTGAAATTCCCGCACCATAATTGTAGAATATTAGTATCAGGCAGTCTAACTTAAAACCGTATAGAAATAGTGTATATATATAATTATGGAAAAAGAAAAATCTACACACTCAGATGGCCATTTGCTGGCGCATGTGATTGACCACACGCCCATAGGCATACTTATTCTGCAGCAGGATTCGACCATTGTTTTTGTCAATCAGTACCTTCTTGCCCTGTTTGGGGGCACACGGGAGGATTTTGTCGGCCACACCCTGGCCCAGCTGGCCGCCCAAAAGGGCGGTGAAGGGGTCGACGTCGAGGGGATATTCAACGGCGTCCTCGACGACACGCTCTCCGGCTACCGGCTCACGCTTTCGCTGCCGGGGCGGCCCGACATGGTGTGCCTGCTCAGTTCGTTCTGCATAGAGGAGGTCGACCCGTACCCTGAGTGCTTCGCGCTCATGCTGCGCGACATCACCGAGGAGCAGGCGTCGGCGGACCTCATAGCGGCCAAAAACGTCGAAATGGCCAAGATAAACACGGAATTGGCGCGCACCAACTCCGACCTCAAGAAGGTCTCCGAGCTCAAATCCAACTTTTTGAGCATAGCCTCGCACGAGCTCAATACGCCGCTTACGTCCATAAAGGGGTATTCCGATATCATTATAGACAATATGCGCGACAAGGTCGACCCCAGCGTTTTCCGCATGATAGAGAGCATAAGCCGCGCCGCCGACCGCCTGCACCGGGTGGTCAACAATATCCTCGATGTTACCAAGATTGAGCAGGGCCGCCTGCGCCTGCGCCCGGAGCACATAGATTTGGGCGCCGTAATGAGCGACTGCGCGGAGGACATCTCCCAAATCGCCGACAAGCGCGGTATAACGATAACCACAAATATGCCCGGCTCGCTGCCCCAGTTCTACGGCGACAAGGGGCGTATGCAGCAGATGTTCACCAACCTCCTGAACAACGCCATAAAGTTCTCGCCCGACGGCTCGGCGGTGCAGTTGAGCATTGCGGTAGAGGGGGAAGGGGAGGCGGAGTGCTTCCGTATTGCCATTGCCGACCACGGCATAGGCATAGACAAGGGTGAGCACAAGAACATTTTTGACCCGTTCTACGAGGTTGGCAACGCCAACCGCCACACGTCCGACACCACTAAGTTCATGGGCGGCGGCAGCGGGCTGGGCCTCTCCATAGTAAAGGGGATCGTACAGCGCCACGGCGGCAGGGTGTGGGTAGAGAGTGAAGGCGCGGGCCGCGACGGCAACTTCCCCGGCAGCGTATTTTACGTAATACTGCCCCTGCGCTCAGAAATCAGCTGGGACGACGACGAATCCAGAACCACTCCCGAAAGCAGGCTAAAAGAGGCCAACGACACCGCCTGCCTTGAGGCGTTCGACGACGGCGAATACGGAAAGCCGGTCATCCTCTTCATAGATACCGACAAGGAGTCCATAGAGGTGGCCAGCGCCGTGGTAGAAAATATGTTCGATTTCTTAGTAGCCGAAAGCGGTGAACAGGGACTGATAATGGCTTTCAGCCNCCGTCCGTCACTTATACTTTTAGACTCCCGCCTGCCGGGCCTCGACGGCTACCGGATATGCAAAATATTGCGCTCCCAGGCCGAGACCAAAAACATCCCCATAGCCTTCTTCTCCGCTGGCGCGCAGGACGACGAAATCCAAAAGTGTTTTGAAAGCGGCGCCGACGACTTCATAGTAAAGCCGTTCAGCGGCAGCGAACTGAGCAAGAAAATCATCAGGCTTCTTATGAAGAAGAAGGAAGACCAGGTGTTCGAGTAGCCATTTATGGGGATCAGGTGTCAAAAAACCACTTAAAGCCGGTTCAGACAAAAAAAGGCAGATCCGCAGATCTGCCTTTTTTATACGGTATAAATACCCAAATCCCAATTACCGCGAAAGCCTCTCCATAGTTTCTTTATCTACGTTCTCCTTGAGGGCTTCCTTGAAAGACCTGTCTAAGGAGATGGGGTCGGCGTTCGGGTCGTCCATGTCGATAATGTAGACCGGTGTCGGGTTGTCAAGGTAACCTATAACCTCGGCGGCTTCGAAAGCGAAAGCCCTGTTCTTAGCGGCGGCGGCGCTGGCCTTGTTCAGGTCCCTCTTCTCCACAAAGCCCTCAATGCCGGCGTTCGTGCGGATCTTGATGTGGTTGCGGCCAACAGTAAGCACCGTAACGACATCGTTCGTGCCGATGGAACCGATAGGCGACTCATACGCCTCGCGGACCTCGTTGGCGTAGATCTGGGTGTTGGCCTTCTTCGCCTGCATGGCGTCGCCGGCTTTCTGCGCAAANCCCAAGCCCGCCACGAGGGCGAGAATCAGTACCAACTTAACCAGCTTACTGTTACGCATAATACGCTCCTTATAGTATAGATTTCAACCATTATGGCCGGTGCTGTTACACAGTCCTAATATATAATGTAATATATTCCGCCAAAGTATGCAAATTTTTTATAAAATATTTTTGGCTACAAAAAGGCCACATCCATGCCCCTGGCCGCCTTAGCCTCGTCCAACCGCCCAACCGGCGACCCCACAGGCGCCCGGTGAAGCGATTCCGGGTCCGTTTCCGCCAATTTCGCGATCTCCGCCATCGCCGCGGCGAAAGCGTCCAGCGTCTCTTTGGACTCCGTCTCCGTGGGCTCGACCATCATCGCCTCCTTCAATATAAGCGGGAAGTAGATGGTAGGCGGGNGGATGCCCCGGTCGATAAGCCCCTTGGCGATGTCCAAAGCCCTGACCCCGAATGCGCCCTGCCGCTTTGCCGTAAGCACGCATTCGTGCATACACGTCTTGGGATAGGGGATATCATAGTGGTCTTTGAGGGAGTGCATGACGTAGTTGGCGTTGAGGACCGCCTGCTCGCTGACTTCGGCAAGCCCCCTGCCGCCCAGCATCAATATATAGGCATAAGCCTTCAGGATGACCGAAAAATTGCCGTAGAACGGGGCGATTTTGCCTATGGAATCGGGGTAATCGCTGTTCAGGAGAAAAATATTGCCGGCGTTGAGGGCGTTGTCACTGACAACCCGCGGCGCCGGCAGGAACGGCTCCAGAAGCGCCTTGACCCCCACCGGCCCCGACCCCGGCCCGCCGCCGCCGTGCGGGGTCGCGAAGGTCTTGTGCAGGTTCAGGTGCACCACGTCGAAATCCCCGTCGCCCGGACGGAACTTGCCCATTATGGCGTTCAGGTTCGCGCCGTCGTAGTACATAAGGGCCCCGTGCGAATGGGCGATCCCCGCGATCTCCTTTATATGGGGGTTGAACAACCCCAAAGTGTTGGGATTCGTCATCATCACCGCCGCCGTCTTGCCGCTGACCGCCGCCTTGACCGCCTCCATATCCAGCAGCCCGGTCGCCGGGTCGGTAGGCACCGCCCGCACCTCGTACCCCGCCGCCGCCGCGCTCGACGGGTTCGTGCCGTGCGCTTCGTCGGGGATCAACACCTCGGTTTTGTTTACATTCCCTTTTTTGCGGTGGTACGCCGCTATGAGCGACAGCCCCGTGAACTCGCCGTGCGCCCCCGCCAGCGGCTGGAGCGTGAAGGCGTCCATGCCCGTAATCTTGCAAAGCAGCTCCTCAAGGCGGTGTATGACCGACAACGCCCCCTGCGCGTACTGATGCCCGTCCGGCAGCTGCGCGAGCATCGGGTGGAGCTGCGCGAAGCCGTCCATGCCCGCGATTTTTTCGCATATCTTGGGATTGTACTTCATAGTGCACGAGCCAAGCGGATAAAAATTCGTGTCGACCCCGTAATTCTTTTTGGATAACCCCGTAAAATGGCGTACGACGTCAAGCTCGGATAATTCGCACAGGTTAAGCGGCGACCGGCGCCGGCAATTTTCGGGGATGTCCGCGTCAACCGGAACATCGTTTCGCGGCGGTACGGAGCCGCGGCGGCCCGGTATGGATTTTTCGAAGATTATTGACATAGCGCGTCCCTCAGCTGCGAGATGTAATTATCTATCTCGTTTTTCGTGCGTTTTTCGGTTACGGCGATCAACAGATGGTTTGCGCCTGCGGGGATGCCCGCCGCAAACCCGCGGTTTGCCATCCGCTTTATCAGTTCATCCGCGTTAATCGGCAGTTCTATGGCGAATTCGTTAAATACCGGTTCGTCCGTTATCTTTACACCCGGTATTGACTTGAGTGATTCCCTCATGTAAACGGCCTTGTTATGGCATAGCGACGCGGTCTCACGCAGCCCTTCCGTTCCCATCAGAGACAAATAAATATGCGCGCGCAGGGCGCACAATGCCTCGTTGGAACAGATGTTCGACGTTGCCTTCTCCCGGCGTATATGCTGCTCTCTCGCCTGTAAAGACAAAACAAATCCCTGTTGGCCGCTTACATCAACAGTCCGCGCGACAATACGCCCCGGCATCCTGCGCGACAGCTCTTTTTTTACGGCTATGAACCCCAAATACGGCCCGCCAAACGATAAAGGAATGCCCAGCGCCTGCCCCTCCCCAACGGCAATATCAAACCCCTGCTCCGCCGGCGTTTTTATCAGCGCCAGCGCTATGGGATTGACGGACTGTATGGCCATTACCCCAAACTGTTTGCATTTGTCAACTATGCCGGAATGATCTTCAATAACCCCAAGATAGCCGGGGTTCTGCATTACTATGGCGGCCGCGGTATCGTCAATCGCCGTGTCTGCGGATATAACAACCTCCGCCCCCAAATTCGCAATGTGCGTGCGCAGCATCTTCAGATATATCGGATTGACGCTGTCGTCAACTACGATTTTTTTTCGCGATGTGGCGGCCATTGCCATCTTGCAAGCCTCAAATACCGCCGTCCCGCCGTCGTAGAGCGACGCGTTGGACATCTCCATTCCCGTCAGCCTGCATATTTGGGATTGATACTCGTAAATAGCCTGCAGCGTGCCCTGCGATAATTCGGGCTGATACGGCGTGTACGCGGTGTAGAACTCGCTGCGGGACGCAATGGCGTCTACAGCGGCGGGGNTGTAGTGGTCGTAAAACCCGCCGCCCAAAAACGATATAAGGCGCGTGTTGTTTTGCGATGACAATTTTTCGCATTTTGTCAACGCCTCGAACTCGGACATCCCGTCCGCCTCCCAGAAATCGTCTTTGGGCGGGGTTAGCGGACTTGGGATATCCGCGAACAGCTCGTTTATGGATGATGCTCCGCATGCGCGCAGCATATCCCGCTGCTGCTCCGGCGTTGCGGGGATGTAGCTCACCCTTCGGTCTCCACGAATTTGTTGTAAGCCGCGGCGTCCATCAGCGTGCCGAGCTCCGCTTTGTCGGTCATTTTAACCGTAAAGAGCCACCCCGCGCCGTACGGCTCGCTGTTTATGGCCTCCGGCGCCGACGAGAGCGCGCCGTTTACCGACAGCACCTCGCCCGATACCGGCGAAAGCAGGTCGCTGGCCGCCTTGACCGACTCGATAACCCCCGCCTCGCCCCCCTTCCTGAGGGCCGCGCCCACCTTGGGCGGCTCGACGAACGTGATGTCGCCCAAAGTGTCCTGCGCGTGGTCGGTGATGCCGACGGTGGCGACGTCGCCGTCGGCACGCGCCCATTCGTGGGTTTTTGAGTATTTGAGGTCGTCTGGCGTCATTAAACATTCTCCTTTGGTTCCGGCGCTGCCGGCGGCCTGAGACGGCCGCCCCCGCAATGTCGTGTTCGTGTAATGTTTGTACAATCAACAATGTTATAAATATAAATTAATATCACTGCGCGCCGTAGCGTTTTTGTAGAACGGCAGCTCGCAGATTTTGCCGGGGATTTCGGTCTTGCCGCTTATCACCCTCAGCTCCGTCCCAATATCGGAAAATACATTATCGACATACGCCAGCGCCACGGCAAACCCCAAAGCCGGCGAAAAACTGCCGCTGGTTACCACTCCAACGGTTTTTCCGTCCTGAGACGCCAGTGCGTCCCCGTGCCGCGCCGCGCGCCGGCCGTCTAACGCTATCCCCGCAAGAGTCTGCCCCGCCGCCGCCGGGTCGAGCACGCGGTCCGACCCGATAAACTCCTTTTTCCGCGATACCGCCCGCGGGAACCCCGCCTGCGCCGCGCAGCGCTCCGCCGTCAGCTCGTGGCCGTAGAGCGGGTACCCCATCTCAAGCCGCAGAACGTCCCGCGCCCCCAGCCCCGCCGGGACCGCGCCCCGCCCAATGCAATCGTCCCACAAGTCCATCACCGTATCCGCGCCGCAGTATATCTCAAACCCGATTTCGCCCGTGTACCCCGTCCGGCTGACTATAACCTCCCCGCCCCTGCAGGAATTCTTGGCGAAACCGTAGTATTTCAGCCCCGTCACTGGCCCGCTCATCATGGATGCCACGATTTTTGGGGCCGCTGGGCCGTTTATGTCTATCTTGCCGGTCTTTTCGGAGATGTTTTCGAGGCTCGTCCCGCCCGTCACGTTGGCCGCTAACCACTCGAAGTCCCCGTCCGCCGTGCCCGCGTTTACGACGAGCATGAACTCGCTCTCCGCCATTCTATATATAATAAGGTCGTCCATCACCCCGCCGCCGGCGTTGCACATGAACCCGTACCGGCAGGCCCCCACCCGCAGATCCGCCACGTCGCAGCTCAAAACCCGCTCCAAATCGCGCACCGCCGCGCCCCCGCAAACCCGGAATTCGCCCATATGGCACGTATCAAACACCGCCGCGCCGCCCCGCGCCGCCCCGTGCTCCTTAATAATGCCCCCGTACTGCAAAGGCATCTCAAACCCGGCAAAAGGCGACATCTTAGCCCCAAGGGCAATGTGTGAGTTGTATAGCGGAGTCTTTTTCATGGTTAAAATTATTTCTATATCTACCAGATTCTAAGTTCAACATCAGGTTTTATCACATGGATAAGCTTTTTATCCTCGTGCATCTCTATAACATACATTCCAAGGTCAAGCGCCATATTAGAAGCGTCACTGTCAATATTCAACCCGGCGACCGCAGAATACAGCTTCTTCCCGATTAAATTTGTTGCCGCTTCATTATCTCTCATCGTTTTTAACCGCGTAACGTGATCCTGTACCCCATCTTTCGTCAGCCTCGTTTTCACTTCAACCGCCATTGTCTCAGTCCCATTTTCGAGCAGCACGTCAACTTCCAATAAACGTCTTCCGTCTTTACGGTAACACTGATACCGGGGGCACAGCCTGTTGAAGTTATGCCCGAAGTCGTTCATCTTTTGCCTTATTCCCGGAAGAAGCACAACTTCAACTATGTACCCGATATCGTTCCCGACACGGCTTACCCATGCCTTGATCGCGCGCTCCGTATCGGCGCGGCTCTCGGCTAATATACGCTCCGTTTCGGCCCGGCTCGCAGCCAGTTTCTCGGCCAGCGCGCGCTCCGTCTCGGCACGTGCTCGCTCCGTATCGGCGCGGCTCGCGGCCAATACACGCTCCGTTTCGGCCCGTACTCGCTCCCTCTCGGCACGGCTCTCGGCCAGCACACGCTCGTTCTCGGCGCGGCTTTCCCTCCACGCCTTATCGCTCTCCTCCATTGAGCGCGTAATGCGGTCTAACGTTTTTTCCACATCCTCTAATGTCGCCATAATATTCTCCAAATTGACTATTTAGCAAAAAAATTATAATTAAATAAACAAAAAATGCCAACAGTGCAATATCAACCCCTTATAAATTCGAACCCACCTAATATAAATATAATAGATTTAGTGGAATTTCCCAAATTTTACCTGATATTGTTCCATTTGTGTGAGTGTTGAGTTTGGAGAGTGGAGAGTGGAGTTAACGTCACCCTCCCCGAATCCGTTGATTTTGACTTTAACTCCACTCTCCAAACTCCAAACTGCCCCCAAAATTTCCCGCAAATCCCCCCGGATTCCGGCTCCGGCAATTGACATTGGGAAAAATTTTCCCCCCAAAATCCCGCCGAATAGCCCAAAATACACGCAAAAACGCCGTTTTTTATACGACGGGCAAAATTTTCCCGCAAAACAGGCAAAAAAGTCCTAATGTCCCGAAAAAAAAATCCCGATAAGTTTAAGGAGAGCGGTTCGGAGGGGTCAGGGAAGGCGCCGAAGAAACCGTAAAGACAAAGGATTGAGAAGTTAAACCGGCGGTAGGGATACCGTCAAACCAATAAAAACCTTTTCAAGGAGGAAGTATGCGTATCAACAACAACCTGCCCGCCATCAACAGCCACCGACAGATTGGCGTTAGCCAGCTCGACGGTTCGAAATCGATGGAGAAACTCTCTAGCGGATTCCGCATCAACCGCGCCGGCGACGACGCCGCGGGCCTTGCGATTTCCGAAAAAATGCGCGGCCAGATCCGCGGCCTCAACCAGGCCTCACGGAACTCGTCCGACACGATCTCCCTGATCCAGACCGCCGAAGGCGCGCTGACAGAGACACACGCCATCATCCAGAGGATGCGTGAGCTGGCCGTGCAGGCTGCCAACGACACGAACACCGACTCGGACCGTCAGCACCTGAATAACGAAGTCAAGCAGCTGAAGACCGAAATCGACCGTATCGGCAACACGACCGAGTTCAACACGAAGAAGTTGCTTGATGGCAGCGCTACAGGCGTTACGGCGGCTGTTGCGGCTACCGTTAAGATCAACAACAATTCCGGCGAAGTTATTATCGACCCGAATAAGCTTGATACGTTCATGAAAAACGTCAGCAAAGAAAAGAATTCGGCGTTTGACGGCGCGTATATGCTGGTCAGGGTCAATGATACTACTGATTATGAGAATAATCCGGGTGTTATAAACCTGGCGGATTTCAAGTTGATCAATACTGCCGGTAAAGAGTTTACTTTTGATGCTGGCGGCGTTATAACTTCTGATAATCAGACGATAAGCACTAGTCAGGTTGGCACGGGTTCTTTGGGCGTTGGCGCGAAGGCGACTGTTGACATCCCGTTAACGGCTGTGTTGGCAGTAGGTAAGAGTGGCGGCGCTTCTACGTCCACCATTACGTTCGCTGGCATAACGGGTGGCGTTGGGGCTACGTCTGCGGCTTATAATCCTACGACGTCTACCAACCCGGCTGATCTCGTTAGTGGTACTGGTATAACGAGTACGACTTCTACGGATCTTATGAAGTTGGAAGCCAACTTCGAAGACATGAAAGTCGGCGACACCTTCACGTTCATTTTCTCGAGGTCGGCCCCGGCCAACAGCGAGCTGAACGACTCGATCATGGCCCAGATTGGCGCCAACAGCGGCCAGACCGTGTTCGTAGCGATGAACGACATGAGGGCCCGCGCCCTTGGCGTGGACCAGGTCGACATCTCCAGCAAGTGGGGCGCCGCCACCGCTATCGAGACCGTGAACAACGCTCTTGACCGCATATCGAGCCAGCGTGCCGCGCTCGGTGCGATCCAGAACCGCCTCGAGCACACGGTGAAGAACCTCGACGTAGCCGCAGAGAACCTGCAGGCTGCCGAGAGCCGGATCCGTGACGTTGACATGGCCCGCGAGGTCATGACGTTCACGAAGAACAACATCCTCCAGCAGGCCTCCCAGGCGATGCTGGCCCAGGCGAACCAGGCGCCGCAGAGTGTTCTGCAGCTGCTCAGGTAAACGGGACAGGTTTAGGGGCGGGTTTAAAGCCCGCCCCTATAATAAGGATAGGGTTGGGTTGTTTGGAGGGGCGGGCCTTAGCGGGCCCGTCCTTTTTTTGCCTTTTTACCCCCTAATATATATTATCAATAATTCCCACGATNCCTCCGGGGTTCTCCCGCCGGTACTCTATAATACTCTATAATAATATATAATAATTTATAGAATAATAATAGAAATAATATCATACCCGGTACCTTTGATTTTTAATCTTCTTAATCTCCCAAACCCCGCTAACCCCGAAGTGTTCACCGGAGAGAATCATCGTTAAATAACAGGAAAAAAGTTCCATACAATAAATTGTAGCAATCGCCGAAAATGCGCGATTTTGGGCGTTTTTTGGGGGATTACGGAATTTTTTTCCTCCGGTTGGAAAAATTTTCCTAAAGATAATCAAGTTCCCGCCGATAAATTAAAGTGAGTGCTTGTGGCTTGAGAACCGCGAGAACTCCCGGCCTGAGAAACCGGTAAATGAGAAACCAATTTAAAAACGCGGCAGGATGCCGCAAAGCAACCTTTTACAAGGAGGAAGTATGCGTATTAACAACAACCTGCCGGCCATCAACAGCCATCGCCAGATTGCGGGCAACCAGCTTGCCGGCGCGAAGTCGATGGAAAAACTCGCCAGCGGATTCCGTATTAACCGCGCCGGCGACGACGCGGCGGGTCTTGCCATTTCGGAAAAAATGCGCGGGCAGATCCGCGGCCTCACACAGGCCTCGCGCAACTCGTCCGACACTATCTCCCTCATACAGACCGCCGAAGGCGCGCTGGGCGAGACGCACTCTATCATCCAGAGGATGCGCGAGCTCGCAGTGCAGGCCGCCACCGATACCAACACCAACTCCGACCGCAACCATCTCAATAACGAGATCAAGCAGTTGAAGACGGAAATCGACCGTATCGGCAATACCACCGAGTTCAACACGAGGAAGTTGCTCGACGGTAGTGCGAAGGGCGTTACGCCGGCTGTTGCGGCTGCCGTTAAGGTTACCAATAACTCCGGTGATGTTGTTGTCGATCCGACGAAGCTTGATACGTTCACGAAAGCTATCTCCGGCAATAAAAATGTGGCGTTTGACGGCGCCTATATGCTCGTCAGGGTCAATGATTCCAGCGACGCCGCTACTCCCAGCCTTTTGACGGATTTCAAGCTGGTTAATTCTGCCGGAAAAGAGATAACATTTGGGGCTTCAGGTACTGCCCAACCCGTAGGTACAGGCACGTTGGGCGGTGGCGCCATGATGACTACTGGTATAGAGTTGCAGGCCGCATTGACGGTAGCGGGATCACCCGGCTCTCAAACAGTAAAGATTGGTTTTTCGCAAGCTGCGGGTAATGTGCCTACCGGTTCTAATTATCCCAACGGTGCAATAACGACCGCTATTGATCTTGATGTCGACTTCGCGAAAATGCAGGTGGGTGACACATTCACGTTCTCTTTCTCAAGGGCCGAGCCGCCCTCAAGCGAGCTGAACGACTCCGTAATGGCCCAAATCGGCGCCAACAGCGGTCAGACTGTGTTCGTAGCTATGGGCGACATGAGGGCCCGCGCTCTCGGTGTCGATCAGGTAGACGTTTCCACCAAGTGGGGCGCTGCCACCGCTATTGAGACCGTGAACAACGCTCTTGACCGCATATCGGGCCAGCGTGCCTCCCTCGGTGCGATTCAGAACCGCCTCGAGTACACGGTGAAGAACCTCGACGTGGCCGCCGAGAACCTCCAGGCCGCCGAGAGCCGCATCCGCGACGTCGATATGGCGCGTGAGATCATGAACTTCACGAAGACCACCATCCTGCAGCAGGCCTCCCAGGCGATGCTGGCCCAGGCGAACCAGGCGCCGCAGAGCGTGTTGCAGCTGCTCAGGTGAGGGGATCAGGCTGGAGAAGTATAACCGGGGGCGCGGGAAACCGCGTCCCCGGTTTTTTATTTGGCGCCCACCCCGATATCACCCAAAAACGCCTGTTATATTCAATATTTTTATATAGGTAAAAATTGCCTGCTCCCTGCCTGAATCCTGAAAACCATCTTGATTCCGGGTTCGGAAACGGGCAAAAATTTCCCCCAAACAGGCAAAAAGTGCTAATGTCCGCAAAAAAAATCCCGATAAAGAGAATGTAGGCGGTAAGGATGTCGCCGATAGGAAAGACAGGGTTGTGGTATGCGGTTGGGGTGGGTTTCAGGCCCGTCCCCTGCATACGCAACAAGGATAGGATTGAGACATACAGGATTGAGAACTGTATAAAGAAGGCGGGCTTTAGCGGGCCCGCTTTTTTTTGTAAAAAGGGGTAAAAATTTGACATTGGGAGAGGTATATACTATATTAGAGATATGATGACCGCCGAAGATAAATACGGATACTGGCTCGACATAGCCGAATACGACCTCGGTGCCGCAGGCGCGATGTACGATAGCGGGCGGTGGCTGTACGTTTTGGTTATGTGTCAGCAGGCTGTGGAGAAGCTTGTAAAGGGGCTGTACACGCTATATTTGAACGACGATGTCCCGCGTACGCATAATATCAAAATCCTGTTAGGGCGATTCGAGGGTATGTTGCCGGTCAGCGTGCCGCCGGAAATGCATACTTTTTTCGACGAATTATCCCAATACTACCTGAGTAACCGGTATCCGGAATTCATAAGTAAATTGAGTTTACTGGTAACGGAATCCGACGCGGAATCAACTTTGTCTAAAGCAAAGGAGGCGTTTTTATGGCTGTTGACATTAAAGCCCTGATGCGGTCATGCGGAATGTCCGGCAACGATACGCGGCGGGCTGTGCCGGTTGATGCTGTTGAGATTGATGCCGTAATGCGGGCATCCAAGCGCTACGCCGATGATGTGCGGCGCGTCATGCCTGTCGATAAGGTTATGTTGTTCGGCTCATACGCTAAAGGCACTGCCGACAAGTGCAGTGATGTAGACATCTGCTTCTTCTTAGACAACTATGGCGGCAAGCGGCGGGNGGATATCATAGGGGACTTGCTCCGCCTTACAAGCGGCTACAAGGGGGCGTTTTTCGAACCGATCGCGTTCCCGACATCCGAAATATACAACGATAACCCGTTCGTCAAAGAAATTCTGCGTACCGGCAAGGAAATATCGTGAAAATGGGGTATCGCGCATGAGCGACATACGCACAGAATTTAAGAGCATCGCCGATGCCCTGTTTACAAACGCCGCGGGCGGCTTCGCGGGATTGCCGGGCGGAGCGGCGCAGAAGGTGTTTGTTTCCTTTTGCTACGGGCCGCAGCGGGCGCGGGTCGTGCGGGGGGTGGGCGCGTCACTTAAGGGGGCGTTTGAGGCGGCGCGGGAGCAGGCCGTAAAGTTCGTTTCGCGCAAAAAAGCGCTGCCCGCGTGGGNGATGGTTGATATAGTCGAGAAGGAGATAGCCTGCACCGCCGCTGACTTATACGATGTGCTCTGCCGGGTAAAGCCGGGATTTTTGCGCTATGGGCTGGCGCTTGACACACGCTACAATACCGCGTTTCTGGAGCAGGAGGTCCACGCCAATTCGCTCATAAAGTACAGCAACTGCGGATATACGCTCCATACCGCCAATATCACAGACTTTCTTATGGATCAGGGTGGCCGCGGCACCGGTTTTACGTTCGCCGCGCCGGCGCCGGACAGCCCCGTCATACTCTTCGAGGTTAGGAGCGCTTTTTATGATGATGGGGAGTATGTGGAGATAGAATCATCCCCCGCGTCGCACCACAAGGGGATCAGGAAGATGAATCCCGAACAGCTGCCGGATATTGCCCGCAAGATAGGCGCCGCGCGGTCTGTCTGCGATGACGCCGCGCGTTTTTACGGGTTGCTGCCGTCGGTAATGTTCCCGGAGATGGCGATGTTTTTCGATTCGCCGGATAAGATGTTGTACGGCGCGTACCTGCGCCGCCACAATTTCAAGGTCCGCGACCGCGAGGCCGCCCGTTTTTTATTTGCCCGCCCCGATAATACATCCGGCGGTGTTCCAACTCCAAACTCCACTCTCCAAACTCCGCACCCCAAACTGCCAAACGCGATATATCACCTGAACGCCGATCTCGGCCCCGTCCCCACTTCAATCGAACGGGCGTCCATAGCGCGATTAAAGATGTTCGAGGCCGCCGGGATAAAATCGAAAATCGTTACCGCGCGCTATAATCCGAATTTACGTGAAAACGCCAAAGCGCTTGGTTTATCCGATGATGATACCGGGAATGTTTACGATTTTTTCCGCGCTGTCAACCGCGAAAGCCGCGAAAGCAAATTCTCGCAGCTCATAGAGGAGACGTTTACCTCGCCGGATGGGGAGCTGGTGCTCGAAAAATGTTACAGGGTCGAAAACGGCAAGCCCGGCATAATGGTGATAAAGCTGAAATACGAAGGCACGTGGCGCTGTTTTGCCGATGAGGGCGAATTCCTCGCGTTTTATTTGGACAGATTGCCTGATGATAAAATTTTGATTGACGACATGCCGGCGTTGTGGGGCCGCGCGGCGCCGTCATCATACCCAATACCCGCCGCGATATCCAAACAATTCCGCGAAACCGCGCGACAGATCCCCGCCGGCAACGCGCCTAAGATAATCGCCGAGACGCGGTACGCGGGTAAGGAGCGATTAGGCATATTGATCACCGCATTCGCGGAGGTTGTTAAGGAGGTCCCCGACGCTGCGCTTCATCTGTTCGGGTACGGTGAGGATACCGCCGACGAGGCGGAGGTTATCAGTTTGGCTTCCAATTTGGGATTGAAGGATTCGGTAAAATTTCGCGGCTATCTGACTGGTCTGCCGGAAGAGTATTCGTCATCAAAGCTGTTTGTGATTTCCGGCGCGTCGGAGGGCGCCCGCACCGCGCTGGCGGAAGCTGCGGCCTACGGTATCCCCGCCGTAGTGTACAATGTCAAGGATGAATTGAGCGGGGCGGTTGATGACGGCGATACCGGCTTTACAACGGGGGAATCCGCTGATGAGCTGGCCGATAAGATGCTGATGCTGCTGTCTGACCCCGATTTGCACCGCGAATTTTCGGACAGCGCGTTCGCGAAATCGGCTGAATTTGATGAAAGCGTTGTAATGCGGAAATGGGCGGATATTTTTAATCAACATTGCAATGGCGGATGCGCGGACGTGTCCGTACATCCATCCGCTGATCTTGCCGCCGCGCCCAATCAAAACGACGCCGCGTCTTCCGGTATTGCCGTGTCAATCATAATCCCGCACTACAATCGCGCCGGATTGCTGGCAATGTGCCTCGATTCCATCGCCGTCAATGACTATCCGCAAGAATTATACGAGGTTATTGTGGTGGACGATTGCTCAACGGAAAACATTGATTCCGTTTGCGCTTACTCGAAAATCAGGAACTACCGCTTCCACCGCCTCGAACAGAATTCCGGCCACGCCTCGAAACCCCGCAACTACGGGTTGTCTCAGGCAATCGGCGAGTACGCCCTCTTCATAGACAGCGACGACATGATCTCCGCCGGTTTGCTCTCCGGCGCGATGAAAATTGCGCGGCAGGGGGAGTGCGACGCGGTGATGATACCCAAAATTTCCCAGCGCACAACGGCTGCGGCCTTCAGGTCGCTCACCGAAGACCTCGCGAAGATCAAGCTCGACGGCTACGGCGATTTGAGCGTCCTCGTCGCGTCCGACAACTACTCGGCGGGCAAGCTGTTCCGCATGGAACTGATCAAACGCTTCGGCATACACTTCCCCGAAACGCTGAAATACTCCGAGGATACGTGTTTCAGCCGCTGGTTCTACGCGGTGTCTGACACTATGGGGATTTGCGCGTCGGAGAGCTATTTTGTGAAGGAGTGGGACGAGGGGTCGCTGAGCCACTACGAGCTCACGGCTTCGGAGCTCTTCGAGCACGTCTCGTTCATCTCAAAAAATGTTCTGGCCATTCCCGCCGAATTCGCGTCTGTAAACAAAAAGGCCCGCACATTAGACAGCAGCATAAAATATGTAGCTCATACGCTGCTTGCCTACCCGCACTATATGAGGCGCCTGAAGGAGCGGCACGGCGAACAATTCGCGGCAATGAGGAACGCGCCGCGTCTGTCGGAGGAGACCCGCGGGTTTATTGACGCGGTGGGGAAAGCCAAACTCCTGAAAAGGAACCGGGACAGGATAGAGATTGTTATTATGCCCTACAGGGCAAGCACGTGGGACTCGCTTGAGAGCATCTGGCTCGCCGCCAAGGCCGATCCGGATTGTGATGTGTACGTGATACCGGTGCCGTACAGCACGCTCAAGGCAGACAGGAAGACGCGCGACGAGTTCAGGTGGGATGGCAATGACCTGCCGGATTACGTGCCCGTTACGCGTTACGACGAGTACGACCTCAGCGCGAGGATGCCGGATATCATCTACATCAACGACCCGTATGACCATATCAACACCGTAGCGCCCATTGACCCCAAATACCATTCGCGCGCCCTCAAAGAGCATACGGATATGCTCGTGTTTGTGCCGTACGGGCTTTATGTACCGCCAAAAACCCCGCAGCCAAACAAGCCGTTTGCCAGATTTCCCATTCACGATTGCGTTGACATAGGCACTCACCAGTTCGGCTCTTTCGGGACGCTGGCCCAGCACGGGTTTCCCTGCTACAGCTATGTCGGGCTGGGTTCGCCCAAGATCGACAAGATCGTAAACACCAAAAAAGAGGACTGCGCCCTGCCGGAGGGGTGGAAGAACATTATCGGAGACAAAAAGGTAATTCTTTACAACACGCATCTTGCCAACACATACGACAGGAAAGGGGATTTTTTAGCCAGGCTGCGCAGCGTAATGGGCGTATTCAAGGGCCGCGGCGACGCGGTTCTGTGGTGGCGCCCCCATCCGTCTACCGAGGCCAATATCAAAGTGCACAACCCTGACATGCTCGACGCCTACCGCGCTTTCGTGGAGGAATTCAAGTCTTCAGGCGCAGGCGTCTACGACGATACCCCAGACCTGCACAGGGCAATCGCGTGGAGCGACGCCTACTACGGAGACAGGGAGTCATCCCTGATGTATATGTTCGGTTTCGCCGGCAAGCCGATAATGGCGCTGGATGACGGTGTTCCCTTGCGGCAATTCAGCAACCTGTACTTTTGGGGCGTGCACGACGATGGTGAAAATTTTTGGTTTACGGCGCAGAACTTCAACGCGCTCTTTAAAATGAATAAGCAGACCTGGGCGGCGGAGTATATGGGGAGCTTTCCGGATGAAAAGAATCGGCCGGAATTGTACGGCGGATTCGCTGAACACAACGGGAAGCTGTACTACTCCCCGCGCCGCGCAAATGAAATTGCCGTGTACGACATGAAATCCGGTGTTTTTGAGAAAATAGGTTTTACGGAACCGGAGGTCGAAGACAAAAACGGTTATTACGCCAAACCTAAATTCACTGCGGCGATAAAATACAAAACGCACATATTTTTTATAGGCTGCGCATATCCCGCCATTATGAGGCTCGACACCGAAAGCGGCGCGCTGGACTATTTTACAGACTGGGTTGAGCCCCTCAAAGAGCTATCTGCCAACGACGGCTTCCATTTGGTTGGCGGCCCGGTATTTGAAAATAAAGTAATGCTTATGTCCTTAAGCGCCAACGCTGTAGTGGTGTTTGATATGGAAACCTGCGTTTCTGAGGTATGCGGGCTCGGAAACAGGGGACGAAGGAATTGGGGCATCTGCTTCGACGGTGAGAATTGCTGGCTCCCGCCACGGTTTGACGGCCCCATTGTTAAGTGGAACCCCGTTACAAGAGAGTACAAAGAGTATAACAATTATCCCGCCGGTTTCAAATGCGAACAGGGCAAACCGGGCATAGGCGCCGCGAACATCTGGGGCGGATACCTTTGGATATTCCCGAATAATGCCAATATGGCGCTCAAGGTTGATATTAAAGACGGAAGCATGGCGGTATTGGAAGGTTTTTCGGATGAACGCGAAATTAACGGCGAAAGGGTTTTCCCGCACGGGTACATCACCTCAAGGGTAATCGAAGAAAAGATATACCTCCACAACGGAAGAACCAACCACTTTATGGAGTACGACCGCGAAACAGGGCGATTACGGGACGAAGGGATCGCTTTTACCGAAGAAAACGCGCAGAAATTGGCTGAAAGTTATCCGCTGCTGTTCTCTAAAGACATCAAGTCGTGCGCGGATTTCGGCCAGTGCATTTTTTATGAAAGCCTTCTCTTCAGGCTGCCGGGATTTTTAAATTACATAGTCAACGATTATTGTTGGAAAAAAGACCTCCGCGAAAGGCAGATAGAACTCATAGGCCGTATAGCCGTTAACGCCGACGGGACCTGCGGAAAAAAAGTGCATGAATACGTAAAAAAAGCAGTACAAACCGGTGCGCGTAATATATATTGATATTTATGGACAAAAAACCCGAAATTTCCGTAATAATGTTGACCTACAACCGCGAGGCGTTCGTCGCGCGCGCCATTGAGAGCGTACTGGCGCAGACATACCGCGATTTTGAGTTTATAATAGTCAACAACGGGTCCACCGACAAAAGCGGCGCCATTGCCGATGAATACGCGGCAAAAGACAGCCGTATCCGGGTAATCCACCGCGAACGCGGCAACATTGGCAGCGGACGCAACACCGGCCTGAGCGCGGCAAAAGGCGAATATATCGCCTTCTTCGATGACGACGACTGGTGCGAGCCGGACTTCCTTGAGTTTATGCACAATCTGGCCAGAGAGAGCAATGCCGACGTTTCCATCTGCGGGGCGTTCGACAAAATCTTTGAAGAAAAATGCGTATACACCGCCGAAGAAGCGCTGTCTGTGCTGTTTTGGCGCAGGCGGTTCAACGCGCAGTTCCCGACCAAGCTTATCAGGCGCAAATTATTCGATAACGTCCGCTTCTCCAATACCGCCAAATACGACGACATAGAGCTGACGCCGCGAATACTGGCGTCCGCAAACCGCGTAGCCTACCACGGCCTGCCTAAGTACACGTTCTACAGGCACAGCAACAACAACTCCGCCTGGACGGCCAACCACACCCTGCTGAACGCCGACATACTCGACGAATACCTGCGCGCATACAGCGAGCGTACCATAATGCTCTCGGAACGTTTCCCAAATCGCGCGGCGGAGTGGAGATACTTCAGGTGGTCGTTCATGGTCAGCATGGTGGAAAAGATCGACAGGCTGAAAATTAAGGGGTGCGAAAAGCATCTCGGCGCCATGACGAATGAGCTGCGCGAAAACAGGGAGGAATTTTTGGACGGCGGCCTTGCGCTGGAGTTTGAGAAAAAATGGATAGAGGAATACATAAAATGAGCCGGTTATTGCGGAGGCAGTCATGAAACCCATATACCCGCACGCTATCGTAATAGTCACGCTGGCGTGTAACCTCAAATGCCGCCTGTGCATACTGTGCGTGCCCTATTACGCAAGGCAGTGGCATCCCACACTGGAGTACATAAAAGAGACTACAGACAGGGCCTTTGCCGTCGGCGATTATCAAATATTCGAGTTTAACGGCGGGGAGCCTTTTTTGCGTGACGACTTGCCAGAAATATTCGAGCATGCCCTGCGCTATAAGGACAACGTCACGGAAAGGTTTAAATTGGTAACCAACGGAACGAAATTGCCTGACCGTGAATTGCTCAAGGTATGGAAAAAATACGGGGACAAATTTTTCTGCATCATAGACCACTACGGCCATGATTTGTCTCCGAACGCTCCAAAAGTCTGCGAGATGATCAAAAACGAGGGCATCCCCTGCGAGTTGCGGGATATGTACACCGAGAACAAACACCACGGCGGATGGGCGAACTTTATGGCCGATGGAGTTAAGCACACTCAGGCCGAGGCGGAAAAGATATACGCCGGATGCGGGCAGGCAAAAAAACTGCTGCACTGCTGCAATATCATAAATGGGCTTTTAATGCCGTGCCACCTGCAGTTCCAGCTGAACGACAAGGGTATCTGCGCCCCGGAGCCGCATGAATTTATAGACCTGTTCGACGATGACGAGCCCATAGAGGTAAAGAGGGAAAAAATGGCCGGGTTTCAAACCGTAAAATCGCTGACCGCGTGCCGCTACTGCACAGGGCTGCTCGAAAACATGAAGCGCTTTACGCCCGGCGAGCAAATGTCGGAAGATGAATACAGGAGCGCCCCTAAAATCTCAACAAATAAAAATAAAGTGGAATCTTGAGGGGCCCTTATGGAACAGCCGCAGCCGCTTCAAACAAAAAGGCTCAGCATCGTACCAACGCTCAGGTGCACGCTGAACTGCGCTCTGTGCAGCAACCACATGCCCGATTTTAAAAAACCGTACGACGCGCCGGCTGAAGATATGAAACGCGATATAGACAGCATCTTCGCCCTGTTCGACAAAATAGAGTGGCTGCAGTTTGTGGGCGGTGAGATATTTCTGCATAAGGATATGGCGCGGGTATACGCCCATTGCAGGAAGTACATAGGCAAATTCGACAGGCTGATTCTCGAAACAAACGCCACGCTGCTGCCGCGAGAGGACGAAATAGCCGTCTTGCGGGAATACGGCAGCGCGTGCAAAATGATGATAAGCGACTACGGAGAGCTGTCGGCCAGGCGGGATAAGGTTATAGAAATTTTACAGAAGGCCGGTATTGAGATCGTTATAAAGAAATATTACGGCGAAGACCAGCACTTTGGGGGATGGATAGACAACACCGGCCTGCGCGATTACGGAGAGCCGAACAACGTAGTGGTGGAAAAAGCCGCCTCCTGCGCTCAGGTACGGTTAGAAAATATGCACTGCTTTCAGGGAAAGCTGCACCGCTGCTCTAACTCGCTTTTTATGATGGAGCTGGGGCTGTTTGAGCCGTACGATAGAGACTATCTCGACCTTTGCGATAACAGTCTGAGCGTTTCCGAAAAACGCGCCATCATAGGGGATTTCTATAAAACGCCGCGTAAATCGTGCAGGTTTTGTACGTGGAAAGACGGTGCGGACGCAAAGCGCTTTTCGGCTGCCGGACAAAAGGTGAGAGGTACGTTGTGACCCACGGGAGGCACATAGTATATTTTATAGACGTGGCGGGCGCCAAAACCCGTGAATATATAAAAGAGGCTTTTAGGAGGTAGGGGCTGTGGCACGGGAAAGCCAAAATATCGAATGGAAAACGTCGTGGCGCGATGACTACCTGAAATGGATATGCGGCTTCGCCAACGCGCAGGGTGGCAGGTTGGAGATCGGGCGCAACGACAAAGGCGCGCCCGTCGGCCTTTCAGACGCGAAACGCCTTATGGAGGAGCTGCCCAACAAAATCCGCACAACTATGGGTATCGTGGCGGATGTTAATCTGCGCCGCCAAAAAGGGGTCGAGTACATTGTAATTGATGTGGCCGCGCATCCGAACGCCATAAGCTACAGGGGCAAGTACTATCTGCGCTCCGGCAGTACCAATCAGGAACTTACCGGTTTTGCCCTCGACGAGCTCATCTTGCGCAAATACGGCAGAACGTGGGACTCTGCGCCGGTGCCTCGCGTTAGCGTAAACGAGTTCTATAACGACGCCTTCGACATATTCCGCAAAAAAGCCGTTTCCAGCGAACGCCTTACCCCGGAAGATGTGGCGGTAAGCAATGAACAGATTCTCAAAGCCCTGAAACTGACCGAAAATAACTACCTTCTTAAAGCCGCCCTGATGCTCTTCCACCAGGACCCCGACCAGTGGTGCTTCGGCTCGTTCGTTAAAATAGGGTATTTTCTGAATGACGCGGACCTGCTCTATCAGGACGAAATAAGCGGCCCCCTCATCGGGATCGCGGACCGCGTGATGGATACCATTTACACGAAATACTTCAAAGGGCTGATCCGCTACGAGGGGATCCAGCGGATAGACAACTACCCCATGCCGCGAAACGTCCTGCGGGAGGCAGTTCTGAACGCCGTAGTCCACAAGGACTACAGTGCATGCAACCCAATCCATATAAGAATTTATGATGACAAGGTAATAATCCACAACGATTGCCGTCTGCCGGCAAACGTTCTTCTTGAGGACCTGCTAAAGGGCACCGGGTCAATGCCCCACAACCCGCTCATCGCCGGCGCGTTCTTCCGCTCCGGCCAGATCGAAGCATGGGGTCGCGGCATCGAAAAAATGAGAAACGGGTGCATAGCCGTCAACTTGCCGGAACCGGAGCTAAATATACTGCCGGACAGATTCTCAATCTGTTTCTACATCAGGAACAACAACGAAAATGATATCCGTGAGCACAGCGCCCTTGAAAATGGCACAGTACCTACCAATGCCGCCGAAGGGGTCACTGAAGAGGTCACTGCTGAAAAGGGGACAGAAAACGCCGACCTGAAAACCGACCTAAAAACCGGCTTGGAAGCCGGCCTGAAAACCGGCCTGAAAGCCGACTTGAAAACCGGCCTGAAAACAGAAGAAATCGATAGCCTGATTTTAGGCCTGATGGAAGAAAACAACGAGATTTCCATTCCAAATATCGCCCAAAAAATTGCGAAAGGGCTAACCGCCACAAAAGATAGGATATCCAAACTCAAATCCAAAGGCCTCATCGAACG
>WQTH01000014.1 GCA_009786415.1 Chitinispirillia bacterium
CGGCGACTCCGCCTGGGCGGCGGTAACGGGCGGGCAGCAGTCGGCCGGCAGTTTCGATATCAGGCTTTGGGAAGACGGTACCGCGAGCATGGCCGCCAGCTTTGGGTCAACCCGCACATCCGGCCAGTGGTTTACCTCAAACAACATCTCTTTAGTGTTTGTTCCGAATTCGGGTACAGCCAGAAGATACCCGTATGTTATGGTCGACGCATCGCACGCATCGCTTCTTTCCGAGCAGAATTTCATGAACGGCGGTTTCATTGGGAGGATAGAAAAGAGGGCGGCGACAAACGTACCCAAACCTACAGTAACTCTGGCGACAAGCGCCAAGGCCTTAGCCGAATCCATGCCGAATTTCAGCACCGACTATAAAATGGTCGACATGGTCAACATACCGGCAGCGGATAGAAAACAGGATCCCAGGCTGATTGACGGAGTGAACAATGGGTGGTTCCAGAACAACTCTTCCGCCGGCGGCCTGCACCACTACAGAAAAGATGTGGACGCCGATGAATTCCGGTTCACCGTTAATCAGGGCAACCAGACAATGCTCGCAAACGGCACCTGGTTTACGGTCAATAACACATTTCTGCGCGTAAGGCACAGCGAAGGATATACGGTCGAATATCTGTATACCGCATCGGACAGCACTTTCTATCACAACTCGTTTATGGGATATGAGCGCGGCGACTTCAGGATGTTCACGAAAGTGAGCAACAGCTCCTACAGTTTCCCCGGCTCCTGCGGCAGCCACTGCAATCAGGAAATACCAAAGGGCGCGGCCGCTTCGATGTATGGCGGCACCACCTTCCCAATGAGGGTCGGGCTGTCTACATTCGTACCGGCGCCCTGCCCCGCAAGCGGTTGTAATTGACAGTGCAGGTACCGTTATTTGAAATCCACGGGGGACGCGAAACACCGCGTCCCCTTTTTGTTAAATGTCATTAACCTGAAAGCCCCGGCGCTGCCGGGCCGGGGACTGTCCCCCGCCCTTTTTGGCCTCCGCCCGCGATTCGCCGGGAAAATACCCTCATCCCGACAGGAATTTGCCGGTTTTCCCGCGCCAACAAATTATACCTAACATTTGACCCAGCCCCTGCCTATATATTATCTTTAATATATTAACAAAACGGAGACTCGCATGACCAATAAACCAATATACACCGGCAAAACCAAAGACGTCTACGATCTGGGCGACGGCAACTACCTGCTCAGGTTCAAAGACGACGTAACCGGCGAAAACGGCGTTTTTGACCCCGGTTCCAACACCGTGGGCCTTACGATAGACGGCGCGGGGCGGGCCGGGCTCAAGCTCACTAAGATGTTTTTCGAGGTCCTGCGGGCAAAGGGCATCCCTACCCACTACGTATCCGCGGATATCGAAAACGCCACTATGACGGTCAAACCCGCCACGGTATTCGGCAAGGGGCTTGAGGTTATCTGCCGCTACAGGGCCGTAGGCAGCTTCCTGCGCCGCTACGGGGCCTATATAAAAGACGGCGACCCGTTAGACGCCTTTGTAGAGGTAACAATTAAAGACGACGCCCGCCAGGACCCCCCCATCAGCGACGACGCGCTGAATATGCTGGGGATACTGTCCAAAAGCGAATACCAAACCCTCAAAGACCTAACAAAGAAGATCGCATCCGTCGTCAAAAACGAATTATCCAAAAAAGGGCTCGAACTGTACGACATAAAATTCGAATTCGGGCGGATAAAGCCGGACAATTCCATTGTGCTGATAGACGAGATATCCGGCGGAAATATGCGGGCGTACAAGGACGGCAAGTACATTGAGCCGCTTATGCTGGAGAAACTGATGCTGGGGTAGTGGTGTAGTGGGGTAGTTTGGAGTTAAAGTCAAAATAGGCAAAAGACTCCACACTAAGTTATTGATACTCTTGAAATTAATACCTTTCACCTAAACTTATTTGAAGGAGCCTTTATGTCCATCAAAAAGCTCTTTGCGGCAGCGCTGGTTTGCGCCGCATCCGTGTCGGTCGCTTTCGGGCAAACTACTGCCAAATACCCTTTGCAGAGTATCTCGTATCCTCATGGATATAAGCCTGCTTCTGTAGATACGACAAAGCTTAAGACCTGGTACGACGGTTGGAAAAGCGGCCATTTAGTCACAACCTGCACAAACAAGGGGATTATGGCAACAGCCGACGACCATAATCAGGTGAAAGTTGAGGGCGTGGGCTGGGCGCTTATCACTACGGCTTACATGGGCGACAAGGCTAATTTTGACGGCATCTACCGATTTTACAACGCCAGTTCCAACCTTACGCCCAACTCCGGCGGCATGATGTCGTGGTTAGTCGACTGCAACGGCATCTATCAGAACAACTCCAACAACGAGGGTACGGCGACCGACGGCGATCTGGACGTCGCGTTCGGGCTCATAGTCGCCTCGTGGCAGTGGGGCGGCAGCTATTTGGACTCGGCCAGGTCGGTGATTGGCAGGGTCAGGCAGCTCATAACGACTTGCGATACCCTTGGCACCAATCTCTCCGTCATAGCCGGCGGCTACAACGGCGGCGTGTGGGGCGGGGCCTGCAACTATACCGACATATCCTATTATACACCGGCGTTTTTCAGGGTATTCGCCGAGGTATCGGGAGACCAGGCGTGGAACAAGCTCGCAGACGACACTTACACCCACCTTGAAAGAAACGCCCACGGGACCACCGGGCTTGTATCCGACTGGCAAAGCGTTATGGACGGCGCGCCGTTCCTCAGAAACGGCGGCGACAGCAACAAAGACGAGTATTACAGCTACGACGCCTGCCGAACCCCGTGGCGCATATCCCTCGACTATCTCTGGAACGGCAACGAAAGGGCGAAAGCGTGGGCGACCAAAATATCCGGCTGGGCGCACGGGCACGGCATAAGCAACCTTAGAGACGGCCACAGATTGGACGGAACCAGCTCGCCCGGCAGTTCCGGCAGCGCGGGCATGGCCTTTTTGGGCGCTCTGGCGGTCGGCGCGATGACCAACAGCCAGACAATCGTCAACGACTTCGGAACCGCCGTCAACAACGCCAGCACAAGCCACTGGTATCAACGCTACCTCGGCAACGTCTACCTTCTCGCCCTCACCGGCAATATGTGGAGAGAAGACCTTGTACTGCCCACCGGCGTCAAGCTGAACGTGGTCATAGACGGCAAGGGCTTTGTAAAGCGCTCGCCCGACAAATACCTCTACGCGAAAGATGAAACCGTTACGCTCACAGCTGCGCCCGACCTCGGCTACACCTTTGAGGGCTGGACCGGCGAGGGTTCCGGCGGCAGCAAAGAGGCGGCCATCACCGTAACGATGAGCGCGGCGAGGAACATCACGGCCAAGTTCTCGCTTAGCAGCGGCGTCAACTTTGTCAAAAACGGCGACTTCTCGCAGGGCGCCGGCGGAATGCAGGACTGGACGCTGAATCAGGGCTCAAACTACGGCAATTCCTCCGCGTCATCCAGCACCGCGAACGGCTCCATCACCATCAACATCACTACACTGCCTACCTCCGGGAACAATTGGGACATCCAGCTCGTGCAGCCGTCCTTGCCGCTCCTTAAAGGCAACACATACGTCGTCACCTTCGAGGCCTCCGCAGCGGCCAACAGGACTATGGAGGTAATGTCACAACTGGCCGCGTCGCCGTGGACCAGCTATTTCAGCGAAACTATCGAACTCACAACCACAAAGCAGACTTTTTCGTTCGAGTTCGAGATGGATAAGAACGACGACCTGAACGCCAGACTCGGTTTCAATCTGGGCAACAATCTCGCAAACGTCACCATCGGCAACATATCAGTCATGTTCGCATCCGGAGGCACAAGCATCAGGACCGCCGCCACACAGCCCGTCAAAAAATCGGGCATGACGGTTACCGCCAAATCCCGAAACGCCATAGACGTCAGGTTCAACGCGCGCAGCAGCGGCGCAACCGAGCTCAGGCTCTACGGGCTCAGGGGCGACCTGATCACAAAAACCGTGCTGCAAACCGTAGCGGGCAGGAGCTACACCCACACGTTAAACACCGGCAAGATTCCGCGTGGGTTTTACGTGGTAACCGTGAACAGCAACGGGGCGGTAATAGAACACTCAAGGGTCATGCTCTCAAAATGAGTAAAAATTTCTACCCAGACCGGCAGAAACTCCGGGAGCAGTACGCGGTACTGCTCCCCTCCTATATAGCCGCGCTTGAGACCTTTCAGGCGCGGCTCAAGGCGGAGCTTAGCCGGATCGACGTGCACTTTACCATGAAGTACCGAGTAAAAACGTTTGACTCTTTCTACTCCAAACTGCTAAAACGCAAGGCGGGCGAAAAACGTACGGGCGAGGCTATCCCCATCCACGATATACTTGGGACGCGCGTTGTATGCCCTTTTCTGGAAGACGTGGGGCACGTTGAAGAGTGCCTGCGCGGCGTGTTCAATGTGCACGAGATAGAGCGCAAAGGAGCCGAGCGGCGGTTCAGCGAGTTCGGGTACTCGTCCATACATCTGCTTTTGGAGATACCCAACGATATCCGCAAACAATACCCGCAGCTGGATTTAAGGATAGCCGAGGTGCAGATAAGAACCTTCCTGCAAGACGCGTGGGCCGAGGTTGAGCACGAGCTAATCTACAAAAACCGCAACAGCATCACGCCGCTCGACGAGCCTTTGAGGCGCAAGCTGGCCGCGCTTAACGCCAACCTGTCTTTGTCGGATGACATTTTTCAGGAAATCAGAGACTACCAGCGGCGGCTGCACTGCGAGCTCAACAAGCGGCGGCAGTCTTTCACCGCGCAGTTAGACGAAATCAAGCCGGGGCTTACCGTAACGCTGCCGCCTGAAGAAAATTCTTCGGAGCAGGAGAAAAACGGCGCACATAGCACAAACGGCCATATCAACGGCGGTATAAATGGCGGCTTCAACGGCGCGCTGCCTGAAATAGACTCCACCAACAAAGACCACCTGCTGCTAAGCGCCCTCAACGCGCACAACGAGAAGAACTTCCCGCTGGCCATAACCATATACTCAAAAATACTTGAGCAGGAGGTCCAGCCGTACGTTATGGCTCTGGTGCTCATACACCGCGGCAAAGCCTACTTCTCGCAGTCAAACTACTGCGACGCCCTGCGCGACTTTAAAGCCGCCACCGAGTGCGAAACAAACAACAACAGAGCGTTCTACCACCTCGGAATAGTAAACCGCGTATTGGACGACAACCCGTCGGCAATGGCCGCCCTGCAAAAGTGCATAGACATAAACCCCTACCACGTAGACGCCCTCTTCGCCCTCGCGGGAGTCTACTTCGATATGGCAGACTACCCCGGCGCCCTCGAATACTGCGAAAAATCCCTGCTGGTAGAGCCGGAATCCGCCGCGATAAAAGAGTTCAGGAAACTCGTGATATCGCGGATGAAACTGTAAATACCGGCCCCCGCCTTAAAGCGTACGCGGTAGAAAAGCGGCGGCGGCTGAGTTTAATTTTTGATTTTTACGGTAAGCGGGGCCTTTTTATTCGGCCTCACTACTCCCCCGCTTCAAGTGTTTTTCTATTTTTTCGCGCAGCATATTGGGCTCGAACGGCTTTAGTATATAGTCGCACGCGCCAATGGCTATGGCCGCAGTAAGATTGTCGGCTGTCCCCTCGCTCGTTAAGAATATTATGGGCGTATCTTTGTGCTCCGGGAACTCCCTGATGATGGGGATGAGGTCAATCCCGCTGATTGTCGGCATTTTGTAGTCCAGCAGAAACAGGTCCGGCGTTACCGTATTCAGGTACTTTTTCAGCATTTCAGGTTTGGGCAGGGTGTATACCTTGTACTTGTCGCGCAGCGCGTAATTGATTGTCCTTAGCATGCTTGGTACATCGTCAACGGCAAGTATGCGCGGTTTATCATCGTCATCAAGCCCGTCGAACATATTTTTGGTGCAGCTGGGGTCAAACACGTCTTCGATGGCGTCCATGAGGCGCTCAACGGCAAAAGGTTTGGCTACAATAGCCGCCGCGCCCAACGTTACGCACTTGAGCAAGCTCTCCCTATCTTTTTGCGATGTTACGAATATGACCGGTATGTCGGCATAAACGGGATTGGCTTTCAACTGTTCAATGGCCTGATAGCCGTCTATACCGGGCATCTGCAGGTCCAGCAGGATCACATCGGGCTTGACATGCCTGAGTATGTCAAACATTATGTGTACTGATTGCGCAAGGAAGACAGCGTAGCGGTCTTTGAGCCTGTCTTTAACCGTCATCAATCCGAAATTGACGTCGTCAACATATATTACTTTTCTGCGAACACCATCCATAAGCATCATACCTCCGAAGAGAGTTTCCCAGCAATAGATTCAAATTCCATAATAGCAAAGTTAGCGCGTAAAAAATCCATGAGCCCGTCATCGGCCGTGTACTGATATTTATCAATCTCGGCCATTGCCGCGTCCGCCGCGTCTATGTCGTACAGCTTGCACGCCTCGCAGAGTTTTGCCAGCACATCGTGGTCCGGCTTGTCCTTTTTCGGTTTTGCGCTGTTGTCGTCCAGAGTGGCGAGCATGGCGTCGAGGTCGTTAATAAGTTTCCACGCGGCTTCGAGGAATTCGGGATTGTGGCTGCCCACATAGGCGTAGTCGCCGGTGGCGGCCGCTTTTTCGAGGGCGTAGGCGGCGTCGGCGATCTCAGGCGCGAATACTTCGCGGCTGACGCCCTTTATGCCGTGGACCTTTATCTCGTATGCGGAGAGATCACTCTCGCTTACGTTCTCTATTGCGCCAAGCATTGTGCGGACGCTTGCTACATAAGAGCGCAGGACATCTATGTACATATTCTCGTCGCCGCCGTAGCGTTCGAGGCCTTCCGGGATGTTTATCCCGTCGACCCCTTTGCCCGACAGCCTCGTCTCCACGGCAACGGCGGCGATGCTCTCTTCCTCCGCCGAGAGTTCTTCGATAACGGCCCGCAGCGATTCAAGAAAAGGCGGGGTCTCGGCGGTTATCGCCACTGTATCGTTATCCCTCCCCAACAGCTCCAGCTTGAGGGCAACCTCAGACAGGTTCATTTTGCCCACGTACGCCAGCGCGGATTTCATCCCGTGGGTATGGATAATGTATGTCTGTATGTCTTCCTCGCTGTACGAGCCGCCTTTTTGGACCAGCGCTTCCAACGCGGCAACGGATTTTTTCGCGTCCTGCACGAAAATTTTGGTAAAATGCGGGCTTGCCGCCGAGCGCCGCGTGCGGGATGCTGAAGACTGGCCTCTATCCTTCTTCGCCGAAGCCGCCTTCCTCGCCTCTTCAAGCACCTCCGGCGGCTGCTTGTCGCGAATCATTTTGTTCAGCAGTAGGTTCAGCTTGCGTATATCAATAGGCTTGGAGATGAAATCGTCGAACCCGTTTTGGAGGAATACGTCCGCCTGCCCGGCAACGGCGTTTGCGGTCAGCGCTACGATCGGGCGGTCATACCCTATTTCGCGCAAAATTTTAGTCGCCTCAATGCCGTCCATCTTGGGCATCATGTGGTCCATGAAGATGATGTCGTAAAGATCTCCGGCCTTAACCTTTTCTATAGCCGCCATGCCGCTTATCGCCGAGTCTATTTGCAGGCCATACGGTATCATAAGGCCTTTGGCTACATAGATGTTTGTTTCCACGTCGTCCACTATCATGATTTTGCCGTACGGCATGGGTTCGCGCGAGATTTGCACCCTTTTCATCTGCGACATGCTTCTTATGCCGCGGAACTGCTGCAGGTTTTCGGCCACCTCTCTCCCCAGCACGGCCTGGCCGACCCGGCCCTGCAGCAAACGCACTATGAACTCCGTGCCCTTGCCCGGCTCGCTGTCTACATAGAACTCCCCGCTCATCATGAGGACGAGTTTCCGCGTGATGCTCATGCCAAGCCCGGTGCCCTCGGTAGTACGGTTGGCCTCCTTATTGAACCGGGTGTACTCATCAAAGAGCTTGCTTACCTGCTCTTTTGTCATGCCCTGCCCCGTGTCGCTTACGCAGATGCACAGCACTATCTGGTCTGCGTTTTCGGCCTCCTGCGAGGTAACTGTCAGCATGACCTTGCCCGCCGCCGTATACTTGAACGCGTTGGAGAGCAGGTTGTTAAGTATCTGCTTGACCCGCAGCTCGTCGCCGGCCATGCACGCCGGCATATTTTCGTTTATGTTCACCCCAAACTCTATCGGCTTGCTGCCTATCCGCATCATATTAAGCTGCGCGGTATCGCTGACTAAGCTCGCAATCTCGTATTTGTCGTTAGAAAGCTCCAGCTTTCCCGCCTCTATTTTGGAGAGGTCGAGGATGTCGTTTATTATGCTTAGCAGCAGGTCGCCCGACGAATAGACCCTTTCGAGCGCATCCCTCACAGCGGTGTCGAGATCCTCGTTTTGGAGCTGTATTTCGGTTATGCCCAAAATGGCGTTCATGGGCGTGCGGATTTCGTGGCTCATGGTGCTGAGGAAAGAGCTTTTAGCCTTATTGGCGGCATCGGCCTCCTCCTTAAGCGCCCTTATCCTCTCAAACGGCTTCTTGATGAAGTTTGAGGCGACCACCGCGGCGACTATATTAAGGATAATGCTCACGATGCCGACCACAAGGAGCCCGTTGCCGGTGTCCTTGATAGGGTTTTCGGGGCGTGGCGCGACAACGCCCAAACTCCACCCCGCCGTCGAAGCGCTGATCGGCCTGTACGCGCACGTCCGGTCAACGCCGCCAACCGAATAGTAGCCTATCCCCGACTTCCCCCGCGTCATAAGCGTTACCGTCTCGGCCAGTTTCGTGTATGCGGTATCCGTCTTTGCGGCGAGTATGTAGTTAAAGCGCTCCCGCACCCAGTAGTCGCGCGGGTTGCTGACCACGTACCCCTCGGCGTCACTGAGGAAAATATGCCCCGTCTCCCAGATAACAAACTTGGAAAGGCGCTCGCTGAAATACATACCCGGCAGTGTTACCACGAATATCCTGCCTGCGGAAATGGGGACCGCCAGATAAAATACCNCCCCGGCGTCGGTATGGCAGGTGGACGAGATGTTTTTACCCCCCGAAAACGACCGTTTGACGTACTTGTCGTTCATAACACTGGAGTCCGGCGGGTTCTCCCCCGCCACGGCTATCAGGCCCTTGCTGGCATCAAACGCCGCCATACCCGTAAATTTAAGGGAAAGGTCGCTGTGCTGTTTCAAAATTTCCGGCCACTCTTCCTCCTTCGACCGCTCAAGGTGGTCGGCCACTTCGCTCACTTTCATCTTCAGGATTTCAAGCTCATTGCTCAGATAGTAGTCCGCGAGGTTGGATATGGCAACCAGGTCCGTTTCTAAGGATATATTCATCTTCTGTTCCACAAAGCCGATGCCGACAAACACGCTGAACATGATTATGAACAGGTTGGTGATAACAATTACGAGTATCGCCCTTATACGAATTCCCATTATATATCCGCCTTTGCGTTGGAAAATATGCTATACTTCTATAATATAATTTATTGTCAACAGACAAATAAAAATAATTATAACATAAAATTGCGGGAATTAATGGCGTATTCTGAAAATATTCTATCAAAATGATAGAATTTTATGCGCTGATTTTGAAATTATTGCGCCGGAATAGCCGGGATTTTACACGCTAACACTGAAAATACCACGCGAAAACGGGCGCTGTCCTGCCGCCCGCTGCGGTCAAATCAACACAAATCGTCCCTAAAAAAAGTACGACAGGGTGAACAGGGATACCCCCACGGACGCCATGAAATACATAAGGTTACGGGCCACGGCGGCGTTATCCGCGTTTTTTTGCAGTTCCTTAAACTTCTCCTTCTCCTCATCCGCAGTGCCATGAAACAGTGTTGCATTGTTAAAATCGTCGATTTTTTTGATCTCCGCCCGCATCCGCCCGCCCTGAATTATCCCCGCAACACCACCAAACACAGCGAACGACACTCCCGACGCACGCATCACCACAACCTTGGGGGACGCCGGCTCAATCTTCACAATATCGTAACCCCCAACCACCTTGTACCGGCAATCCCTGAGCATCTGCCTCGCCGCCCGGCGGTTCTCGCCCCTGATATGGGGCCTGAGCACGTCCGGCAGGCCATCGCACTCCTGCAAAAGCACGAGTATCTCGGCCAACCTCATAGACGCGGCGGTGTCGGAGCGGCCCCCGTCCCAATATAACCGATAAGCGTCTCTGGCCTTGATAACCCTGCCCAAACTGTCGTATATCCCAGCCGCAAGCCTGAGCCTGCCGCGGTAAACGTTCGTATCGCTGTGCGCCCTGAACCCGCCCCTGTAGATATGGGTATAAATATCCGCCTCCGCCTCCCTGTTCCCGATACGGCTATAGGCATCGGCGATAGACAACCAACCCCTGTCGCCAATCCGCGCGGGGCCGAGGCTCTTAACAAAATAGCCGATGGCCGTCTCCTCATGCCCCCTTACGCCGCCGAACGCCGTACCCAGCGCGTAATAATCATCCCCGCCAAACCCAAACCCGCGCTCCGCCGCGCGGTTGATAATCTCCTCAACCCCCGCCGCGTCCCCATCCTGCGCCGCAGTGAGCGCCGCCAGAAAATAGGCAATCCCGCAGGCGTCGTCGCCCAGCATTATCGTATCATAAACCGCGCGCGCCCTCACGATATCGCCCTTTGCGCGGTGATTCTTCGCCATCTCTATCTCCGCCGCGGCCCTAAGCCCCGGAACCTGCGCCGCCATCAACGCCCTGTTAATTGCGTCGTCGTACCTCTCTACCCCGCGCAGATACTCGGCGGAGCGCAGGTGCAGCGCCGGATAGTCGTGGCCGGACCTGTCGGCCACCGCGTTTATATGCCCTATCGCCCGCGAATAATCCCCCGCGCGGGCGGACAGAAGCGCGGCGGCGTAACGCACGCCCACAAGCCCCGAATACGTAAGTACCAAACTGTCCGCCGCCCAGCGCACCGACGACGAACGCGCCTTAGTGAACTCGCTCTCCCCCGCCAAAATACCCCCGAACGCCTCCAAAAACGCCCTGTCGTTACCGATAACAGACATCCCGAAAGCGGATGTCTTGCGCGAGCCGGGATCCATCGCGTCGGCGATCCTGCCCAAAAGCGTGTCCAACCCGCGCTCAAAATCCGCATAGNCAACCGTCACCGTATCCCTGATAACCGTGGCCTTCTCCCGGAGCCAGTACAACTCCATCACATACCGTGCCCCCTTGTTATCATTAAATGGATGGTACTCCTGAAAGATGATGTGCGTAGCGCCCAACCGCCCGGCCGCCTCCATGACGCGCTCGCGGCTCAACGGCCTGCCCCGGTCGCGCGAGTGGGGCAGCGCGTAAGCCGTCTCCTCCATAGTAAATACATAAGTATAAGGAAACGAACCGACCTTGTAGCGCGTATGTATCTCCGCCATAGCCGAGACCCACTCGGCGCCGGCGCCCCCGCCGTCGTACAGGGCGTAGGCGGGCCGGGGCATAAGAACCCTGTAATTGCCGTGAAAAGTCGGCAGTGCCCGAACCGTATCCACAGGCTTAACCGCCTCACCAACCCCGGCAAACAGCCGCTCAATGGCATCACCGTCAGGCCCCGCACGCCCGGCGGCAAACGCACCCGGCGCCATAAGGGCGCAAATAATCACAATCGCTCCAATTTTCCTCATCCCCAAACCCCATCCTTAAATTCAAAATCTACCCCGCCCACCCATAAAAAGATACTATAGGGGCGCGGCAAAATCCTAAAATTTGTGATTTATGCCGGATTACCTGCCCAATGCGCCCTTATACCCCCGAACACCGCAAGATTTTTGTTTTTTCTGACAAAAGAATATCCACTATACACAAAAATATAGTATATTATAAAAAAAAAGCGCTTGTATGACAGAAAACGTCAGAACCGAACCTGACAAAATAGTCAATACTCTAACTGAAACCGGGATCGTAAGCAAAATCATCCTGTTCGGTTCCTATGCCTGCGACGAGGAAACCGAAAACAGCGATATCGCTCTGTACATCCTTACGCCGGTAAAGGACGACGATGACGGTAGCGGCTCATAGACGTCACCGTAGACCTGCACGTAAAATTGTTTGACGTACAAGAAACGTCATTAGACCTGCTTACCTATAACCAAGACGATTTTACAGCCCGCGCAGCCCGCCCCCGCTCATTTCAACATCACATTATGGAACACGGAGTAGTATTTTATATGGATGAAGATATTTTAGACGTCAGAGAGTGGATTCAGTATGCCCAGAAAGATTACGATGGCGCCCTCACTAACGCGGAGGCAAATCATGGGAATTATATACTTGATTATGCAAGCCTCCCTATAATTCACCAGGCAAAAATTGCCGGGGGCGGCTATTTTATCCCATAAAAATCACCAAAATATGAAAAAACTCTTGACATGGGTATTGCAATCAAGTATTTTATATTCAAGCGCCATGATGGTAACTGTGCTGCCGTTAATTTGGCGGTTTGGTGGTGACCGGAGAATAGGGTAGTCGCGACGCTCGTTCCCGCACCCACCTCACTTACATTTGGCCGATACGCAAATCTGTGGTTTGCTTTATAGTGCCACACAAAGGTTAATTACCTTGAACATTAGGCGAAATAAAAATTCGAAAATCAGGAAATTGTAATAAGGAGAAGGGTGTGAATTTACTATTTGAACAATATTCAATAGCTGATTACTATAATAATATCTCTGATGCAATATTGTTAGAGGGTGATACATTAGATATAGTAAAAAAATTACCCCAAAATGAATTTAAATTGTTAGTTTCTTCTCCGCCGTATAATATTGGAAAAGTCTATGAGAAGGAAGTTAATCTAAATCAATATATAGAATGGCAAGAAAGTATCATATCTGAATTATTTCGTATTTGTCATTTAAATGGTAGTATTGTTTGGCAAGTAGGGAATTATGTTGATAAAGGAGAAATATTTCCATTAGATATATACTTTTATCCAATATTTAAAAAAATGGGTTTCAAACTAAGAAATAGAATTATATGGCATTTTGGGCATGGCTTACACGCTTCAAAAAGATTTTCTGGAAGATATGAAGTATTATTATGGTTTACTAAATGCGATGAATACACATTTAATCTTGATAATGTTAGAATACCTTCCAAATATCCAGGAAAAAGAAATTATAAAGGCAATAATATTGGAAAACCAAGCGGAAATCCATTAGGAAAAAACCCATCTGACTTTTGGGAAATAATTACAGGTGAATGGAATGAAGGAATAATAAACATTCCAAATGTAAAATCAAATCATCCAGAGAAAACTGAACATCCTTGTTCTTTTCCGATTGAATTAATTGAACGATGTGTACTAGCACTTACAAATGAAAATGATTATATATTAGACCCATTTGGGGGAGTTGGCTCATCATTAATAGCGGCATTAAAAAATAAAAGGCGCGGGGTTACAATTGATAAAGAAAAAATATATTTGAATATTACAAAAGAAAGAATTGCAAAATTGGAAGAGGGTTCACTTAAAACTCGTAAAATAGGAACGCCAATATTTGTTCCAACGGGCAGAGAAAAGGTGTCACAAATTCCAATAGAATGGGTTAATAACAATTAGGAGGAATACTATGAAAGTAGTAGCAGAGTATAATTTTAATAATGGAAAAGAATTTATTGGCAGGGAATATGAAGATGAATTACGCGAAATATATCAAGTCATTAATTCAGTAGATGCATTAGAATTTAAAACCAAAGTTAGTAAAGAAAAAACAATGGCTGGTAAATTACTTTTTGCTCCCAAGAAATTAAATAAAGCGTTTGGGACATCATTTAAATTACTTGGCTGGAATAATCATAAGGTAGAATGTGATTATAGCCAAGGAACATATTTAGAAAATTATAAACCTGCTACAACATCAAGGGGAAAACCTTTCAGGGATATGGATTTTATCAAGCCCCCAAAAAAATTAGGCGTTGAAGTACAATTTGGTAAGTATGCATTTATGGTTTATAATGTATGTGCAAAAATGACGATATTCAAAAACTTGGGTATCATTAATGCGGGAATTGAAATTGTCCCCGTTAAAAGACTAGCAGATGAAATGAGTACAGGTGTTTCTTATTTTGAACAATTTGCCTGGGATTTACAACATAGAGGTGTATCAGATATAGACATCCCTGTATTAATACTTGGAATTGATGTATAAATGCAGAATTTTAACTTCGCCTGACAAACGGTAACTACTACTGATGCTGTTCGTACCCTCGTGGTTTGGTTGGCTAGGTTGGTCGCGATGTTCATCCCCCAGGAAACTAGTCATAGGGAGGTGACTGCTTCCTAGCACAATCCTCCACAATGCCAAAATCGCCGCAAAAACTTCCACACTCAACCCTGCATCACCCCATAGATTCAAGCAATTTATCAATTAAAGCGACGGCTTCGTCGTACTCCCCGATAAGCGTGTTTTGCAATATGTTGTCTATGTCGGCGCCTATGTCTGGGGCGTTGACGAACTTGTTCAGGTGTTTTACCGAGTTGTTTATCGCGGCTATGTCCATGCCGTCTGCGGCCATTTTCAGTTTTACGAGGTTGGATTTGACAGCCGCGAGGTCTACTTCCCCGCTCTGCTCCTCCGTGTTGTCGGCGAGGTATTTGTTTATGGCGTCTAACAGCAGTTCGAGGTCGTTGAGCATTTTTTTGTTGTTGGCGTTTATGAAGTCGCGGTTCTTGTCGTTGCCGGCTTTTTCGAGTACGCGGGCGGCCTCGGAGATATGTAGCGCGCCTACGTTGGCCGCCGCGCTTTTTAAGGCGTGTACGTAAGTCGTGTAGAGCGGCAGGTCGTTGCCGGCGAGCGCCGTTTTGAGCTGGCCGATCTTATTGAATCCGTCTTTGCTGAACACGGCGAGCGTTTGCTGGTAGCTTTTGACGGTTCCGCCCGACATGGTTACGCCCTTTTGCGCGTCTATGCCCGGTATATTTATGTTTACCGCGTTTTCATTGCCGCCTAAGCTGTCTATGTCTAACGTGCGTATCTTCTTTTCGGCGGGGATCCACTGCTCCAGCGCCATGTTGAGCTTTATGGTGTCTACCGGCTTTGAGAGGAAGTCATTGAAACCGTACTTCAGGAACATCTCTTTCACGCCTGACACCGCATTGGCCGTAAGCGCGATAATGGGCAGTTTTTCGAACCGTTCGCCTCCGAGTTTGCGTATGCGCATCGTGGCCTCTATGCCGTCCATCTCCGGCATCATGTGGTCCATAAATACGATATCGAACGCCTCTTCGGAGACCATTTTTATGGCCTCCGCGCCGCTCTCGCACGTTTTTACCTGCATACTGTACGGGGCCATGAGTCCTGCGGCCACTTTGAGGTTTGTGGGAATGTCGTCTACTATAAGCAGTTTCGCGTCTGGCGCGATGAATATCCGCGCGCTCCTTTTAAGCGCTGGCGTATCGAACTTGCCCCGCGTCTGCGGCAGCTTTACGGTAAAGGTGCTACCCACGCCGTACTCCGACGCTACCGAGATATTCCCTCCCATCGCCTTGACTAAATTCCACGTGATGGCGAGGCCCAGCCCCGTGCCCTCTATGCCCCTGTTGTTCGTCTGGTCTACCTGCACAAACTCGCCGAAGAGGCGTTCGAGGTCCTCCTTCTTTATCCCCCTGCCGGTGTCCGCAACATCAATCGTGAGGTTGACCACCACGCCGTCAGCCTGAGTCTCTACCGTGTTTCCGCGCACCGTAAGCGTGATCTGCCCCTTATCGGTGTACTTCACGGCGTTGCTCAGCACGTTGAGCAGCACCTGGCGTATCCGCACCTCGTCGCCGAATAGCTCGTTGGGAATGTTATCGTCTATGTCTATTACGAATTTGAGGGATGTGTCTAACATACGCGTTCTTATGATGCTCGTTACGTCGTTTATAAGCGTGGGGAAGTCGTAGTTGGCCGGGATGATCTCCATCTTCCCGCTCTCTATTTTTGAGAAGTCCAGCAGGTCGTTTATAATGGATAGCAGGTTGGCGCCCGCCTGTTTTATAGTTTGCACCTGTTCGTACGCCGCCGGCGGTATGTTTTCGCGCAGGGCAAGCTCCGCCATGCCGACTATGGCGTTCATGGGCGTGCGTATCTCGTGGCTCATCTTTGCCAGAAAGCGGCTCTTGGCAATTGTTGCGGCCTCGGCCTTCTCTTTCTCGTGGCGGATCTCTACGGCTTCCATGCGCAGATGCTGCACCTGCTTGAGCTGCCGCACCGTCTCGTTAAGGCTCGTCGAAAGGTTCATGAATTCGTCACGGCCGCTGCCGCCCTTAAAATCTATATCGAGGTTGCCCTTCGCCATCTTCTCGGCTGTGCGCCGCAGGTCTTTAAGCGGGGNGGAGATGGATTTGGTAACAATGAGCGTAAGAATTACAGACATGACAAACGACGCGATAACGAGAAACACAATGAATATGGCGTTGAACGACGCGCTCTTGTTGTTCTCGGCTACTATGTCCTGCGTCCACTCGAAAACGCGGTCGAAGGCGTTGGTTACGTCATAAAATATGGCGCAGTATATAGGGTCAAGCCGCCTCTCGTATAGAGAAATCGCCTTCTCGCTCTCGTTAATGCGGTGCAGCCGTATTATCTCGTCGAGTATGGGGAGGTACGCCTCGTTGTATATGAGGAGTACGTTGATCATATCCTGCATCTCGCCCGGAGTAAAGATGTGGGTGAACTGGAGCTGCAGCTGAATGTACTCCTCCATAAAGCTCTGCAGGTCCTGCACGCGCTGGGTGGTTATGGAGTCGAGGTACTCCTTTATAAGCGTGTCCCTGAAACGCAGCATATAGTAGATGCCGTTGTCGGCCTCCACGTTGTAGTCGTACATGTCGTTGAGCACGGCGAGAGTTTCTATGGAGGTAACCGCGTCGTCGCCTATGCTCTTGAGGCTCGCAAAGCCTATCATGCCGGCAAACAGGGTAAAGAACGATATTATGAAAAAGGCGATAAGCAGGCGGGCCTGTATGCGTATGTTCCTGATCATAGCCCACGCTCCCTTATGCGAATCTTCTCTACCGAGCGGTAGTACCCGCCCTTTATTTCCATAATATATACGCTGGCGTCCAAGCTGCACGGATTGTTGTTCTCGTCAAAGCTCATGTGCCCGGCTATAACGTCGAACACCCCGGTCCGCATGACCTCTATAATGTCTTCTGCCTTTGTGCTGCCGGCGCTCTCTATGGCCTTCACTAAGATTTGCACTGCGGAGTAAGACTGCGCCGCGGTGCTTATGGGCGTGTATGAGAAGTTGTCGAAGTAGCGCTGCGAGAACCGCGCGACCGCCGGGTGTATCTCGTCGAACGCGAACGGCGACGCGTAGTAGACCCGCTCCATAGCCTCAAGCCTGTGCGCGAAGGTCAGAATGCCGTCCCAGGCGTCGGTGCCCAAAAGCTTTACCCCGTCGAACCCGGCGTCGTTCACCGCCTCGGCAAGCTCAGCGGCAATGGTGTAATCGGTAGCGCAGAATATGACATCGGGATGGTTCCGCCCGTACTTATTAAGTATAGCCCCGAAATCACGGCGTGCGGTAAAACGCTCTTTGCCTATAACTTGCCCTCCCGCAGCCTTAAACGCCTCCTCAAATACCTTGTGCATCCCCTCGAACCTCTCGTCGCCGGCGATGATGAGGGCGGTTTTTGCACCAAGCGTCTTATGGGCAAACCCGGCAACTATCCTTGACTGATCGTCATCCAAAAATATAAGCCGAAAAACGTTTTTGCGCCCTTTTGTAACCTCCGGATTGGACGCGGTGGGCGATATTACGGGCATACCGTCCGCCGCCGCGGCTTCCGCGAGCGGCAGCGTAACGTTGGAGAACAGGGACCCGATAATGGCGACGACGCCCATCTCTTTGAGAACATTGTACTGCTCGACAACGCGCTGCTTGTCGCCCTTGTCGTCCAAAACGATTATGTCTATCTTTTTCCCCAAAACCCCGCCGGCGTCGTTTATCTCCTGCCGCGCCTGCTTGATGCCGTTGAGCGCGCGCACGCCCTCGTCGCAGTAATGGCCGGTGAGCGGGAAAATCGCGCCGATCGTGATATACTCATCCTGCTTCCCGGCACGCTTGCCGGACGCGCTGTCGCACGAAAGGCAGAGCGCGGCGGAGAATGCCAGAAACGGAAAAACAAGCGCCAAAAATAACCTCGCCGCCCCGCGCCCCCTTGCGTTTTTCGCGGTTGATACTGCCCTCATCGCCTCACCGCCTTGCTGCATGCCCAGTAGTTTTTGATACGACAACCGCACTGCGTCATTCTCTGCTTACCCCCTTTGCCGCCTCCGACTTGTGCCGCGCGGCTACTGCGCCGAACTCGTCGGCTACACTCATAAACAAATCGGTCAGGGCGGGGTCAAAGTGCGTCCCCCTGCCCTCCATAATTATCCTCACCGCGTCCTCGTGCGAAAACGCCTTCTTGTACGGGCGGTCGGAACAGAGCGCGTCGTACACGTCGGCTATGGCCATAAGACGGCCCAAAAGCGGTATCTCCTCGCCCTTTAGCCCCGCCGGATAGCCGCTGCCGTCCCACTTTTCGTGGTGCGTCAAGGCAAAAATCTTCGCGTACTCCAAAAACGCCTGCTCGGTCGTACCCTCCTTGATCTTATCTATAACCATCCCGCCGAAGGCCGTGTGCTTCTTGATCTCCTCGAACTCCTCCGGCGTCAACCGCCCAGGCTTGTTGAGGATGCTGTCCTTGACCGCGATCTTACCCACATCGTGCAACTGGGCCGACCTAAGAGCGAGCGGTATGTCCCACACCGCCATCTCTTCCTTATATAGGCCCTTCCTCTCCATAGCGTTTAAGAGCGTCTCAAGGTAGCTCTGCGTCCGCTCGATGTGCCCGCCGGTAATGTCGTCGCGGCACTCCACAAGCTCCGCCATCGTCCGCAGGAGGGCGTCTTGCAGTTCAATAACCGTTTTGGTCTTGGCCTCCACCATACCCCGCAGGTTGGTGTTGAAGCGCACAAGCTCGTCTTTCTGGTCGGAAAGCTCCTTCTTCTGCGACTCCACGAGCAGGTGCAGCTCTATGCGCTTGAGCAGCAGCGGCGCGGAAAAAGGCTTGGTGATGTAGTCTACCGCGCCCAGAGAGAGCCCCTCAAGCTCGCTCTGCCCGTCGCTCTTCGCCGTAAGGAAGATAACGGGTATCCCGGCCGTGGCGGGGTCGCCCTTTATGGCCTTGATCGTCTCGTAGCCGTTCATTTCGGGCATTTCAACGTCTAACAGAATGAGGTCGGGGACGCTGCGCGCGAGCATCTTGATGAGCCGCGCGCCGGAGTTCAGCGTGAGCACGTCGTACTGCTCCTCCAACGCGTTCCTGCCAACCGTCAGGTTCGTCAGGTCGTCGTCAACCAGCAAAATTGTCCTGCGTTCGGATCCCATAAATCCCGCCTTCGTAGTTGTGCAAAAAACCATCATAGCACTATAATATATTAGTGAATATATATTATGGGCATACATCCATCAAAATTATTTTTATCCGACCCCCACCAAAAAATCAGGCCGGGTTTTCCATCAGCCAGGTTATGATATTTTTCCACCTGACCCCTTTCTGGCCGCAGTCGCACTCGTCGGCTGTAATGATCAGTTTTTGCTCCGGGATTCCGTTGAAAGCGTCGATCTCGCGACGCAGGGTGGCTTCGGAGTCTATTGCCCAAGCTACCTGTATAAACTCCTTTTCTCTGCCCTTGTCAACCATAAAGTCGATTTCGGCATCTTTTCTGACCCCTATATGCATATTGTACCCGCGCGCTATGAGCTCGTTCGCCACCACCGTTTCGAGGGTTGCGCCGAGGCTTACGCTTGTGGAGTTTCGCTTCAATTGCAGCATGCCCATGTCGGCAATATAGTATTTTTCGAGGGTGGCGAATACGTTTTTCCCTTTTATATCGCAACGGTGTATCTTGGTGAACATCATGGAGCCGACTATGTGGCCAACGTAGTTGTAGAGCGCCTCGGCTGATATCGAGCGTTTTTGGGATTTGATGTACTTTGAAATCGTGTTCGCCGAGAAGAGGCACCCGGAGTTGTCGACCAGAAAGTTTACTATGTTGTCCAGCATATTGAGGTCGCGTATCCCAAAACGCTGAACTATGTCACGCAGAACTATGGAATCGTAGACATCCATCAGGTATTTTCGGATTTCCTGCTCCTCCGAAAACGCGAACCGCCCCGGCAGGCCGCCCCACTTCATAAAATCGGCGAACGCCTTTTGGAGGTCGGGCTGCCCGGTTATTTCGAGCGCTTCGCGGAACGTAAACGGCGTAACGCGGAACTTAACGTACCTCCCCGACAGCGCGCTCGCCAGTTCCCCCGACAGCAGGTGCGCGTTGCTGCCGGTAATGAAGATGCTCACGTTCCCCTTCGCCCGCAGCGAGTTTACCGCCAGTTCGAACTGCTCTACAGCCTGTATTTCGTCCAGAAAGAGGTAATGCCTGCCGCTGCGGCCCCTTATATGGCCCTGTACGTACTTGTGCAGTTCCTTCGCCGTTCTGATGTGCGAGAACTCCAAAAACTCGAAGTTGATGAAGATGATCCGCTTCTCGTCGACCCCGTTTTGCCGCATTTCGTCGGCTATCTGCGAAAGCAGCACGGACTTGCCGGCGCGTCGCAGGCCGGTTATGACCTTTACGAGGTCGGCCATTTCGTAAAACGGGCGTATCGGGCCTATAAACCTCTCTCTTAAAACCATGAAAATGCCTCCTTTTTTACGGTTATACCGAGAAAACTATAATAAATATACTATATTATTTCGGAATAATGGTAAAAAAAATTATTTTTTTTAATTTTTTTACTTGTATACAGATAAAAATCAATAAAAATTGCGTATTATAACAGTATAATGATAAAAATATGGCAGATATTGACAATTTTTCAATATATACCGTAATAAATTAATAAAAAATCGATTTATACATATATATCCATAAAAACACGCCTTAATATGACTTTTTTACAGTTATACCGCAAAAAGTCAACTATCACGCTTTGGGGGGTGATTGCCAGAATTTGTTACCGGTTGATTCCCCGCAAACCGGTGCCGAAATATTATATTCTATTGATGAACACTGTCTACTTCGCGAAACACATACTTTTAGACAGCGGCGAGGTGCTGCTCAACGGGGCGGTGGCCGTTTGTGACGGGCTTATAACCGCCGTGGGGCCGCGCGGGTTAGTGCGGCGCTCTTCGGACGAACGGCTTGTCAACCTTGGCGATATTCTGCTGCTGCCGGGGTTCATCAATATGCACACGCATTTAGAAGAGACGCCCATAAGGAGCTATCTAAAGGAGCCAGGCGAGGAATATACCGGCTGGAACAGCACGAAATACTCGCGCATGATGGAACTCAGCCCGGAACAGATTTGCGGCGGCATACGGCTTTGCGCGAGGGAAATGGTGTCGCAGGGCGTTACCACGGTGGTAGACAGCACGCGCACCGGCATCTCCGCCCAGGCGCTTGCGGGCGAGGCCATACGCGCGGTAATAATACGGGAGGTCGCCAACGAGGGGGCATTGGACGAAGGCATAGCGCAGGCGCGAACATGGCTTGACAGCGATGATGCCGGGGGCGCGTTCAAGTACGGGGCCGCTCCGTACGCGCTCTACTCACTTACGCAGCAGGGTCACCGCAAGCTCATTGAGCTTGGCTACGACACAAAGTGCCTATGGAGTTGCCATGTCGCCGAGAGCGCCGAGGAGATACAGGCTTTCTACGACCGCAGCGGCGACTTTTACGAGAGCCAGACGCGCGGATACCCCTGGCCTACGAGCGGCACCCGCCTCCACCCGGTGGAGTACGCGCTGGCCGCGAACCTTATACCAACCCGCGCCATCCTCTACCACTGCAACTACACCACCGGTTACGATCTGGGCCTCCTCGCGGCCAAGAGGGCATCGGTGGTAATATGCCGCCGATACAACAGCGTCATGGAGCACAAGCCGCTCTCCGTAGAAATAGCGCGCAACCGCGGGGTACGGCTGTGCCTCGGCACTGAGGGGATGGTGGCTGCGGGCGACACCAACCTGTTCGACGAACTGTTCGAGCTGAAAATGAAGTACCCGCACATCAGCGCGCGGGAGCTTATAAGCTGGGTAACAAAAAATCCGGCGGCGGCGCTTCAGGCATCGGACAAACTGGGGAGCCTGACACCGGGAAAACTGGCGGATATCATCGGGGTACGGTTCCCTTACGGGGAGCGGGACAATATTTTGGAGAAACTGCTGATTTCGGAACCGATGGTCGGTTTTGTTATGATCGGCGGGGAAGAGATAATTGTTGATTAGGGGCGGATTTTAAACCCGCCCCCGCAGAATATAAACATCAACAAAAACAACGCTCTTTAAACAACGCCCTGATCGAGCATCGCGTCGGCAACCTTAACAAAACCGGCAATGTTCGCTCCGTTTACGTAGTTTACGAAACTGCTCTCCTTGCCGTATTGCACGCACTGGCCGTGGATAGCTTTCATGATNCCCGCCAGTTTCTGGTCAACCTCTTCGCGTGTCCAGCTCAGACGCATACTGTTCTGGGACATTTCGAGGCCGCTTGTCGCCACGCCGCCCGCGTTGGCCGCCTTGCCGGGGCCAAACGCGATCTTCGCCGCCAAAAACTTCTCAACCGCGTCGGGCGTGCTGGGCATGTTTGCGCCTTCGCCTACGCAGATGCAGCCGTTCTTGAGAAGCTCGTCGGCCTCTTTGCCGTCAAGCTCGTTCTGCGTCGCGCACGGGAGGGCTATGTCGCACTTGACGGACCAGGGGCGCTTGCCGTCCATATACTCGCACTTGAACTTGTCGGCGTATTCCTTTATCCTGCCGCGCTTCTCATTCTTGAGTTCCATCACAAAGGCGAGCTTTTCGGCGTTGATGCCGCTGGGATCGTGGACCGTGCCGTTTGAATCCGACAGCGTTACGACTTTTGCGCCGAGTTCGGTGGCTTTCTCGGCCGCATACTGGGCCACGTTGCCGGAGCCGCTTATCGCTACCGTCTTGCCGCCAAAGCCCTGGCCCTTAACCTTCAGCATCTCTTCGCAGAAGTAGACGCAGCCGTAACCGGTGGCTTCAGGACGTATGAGGCTGCCGCCCCAGCCGAGTTTCTTACCCGTCAATACCCCTGTAAACTCATTGTTGAGCTTCTTGTACATACCGTACATGAACCCGATCTCGCGCCCGCCCACGCCTATGTCGCCGGCGGGAACATCGGTATTGGGGCCTATGTGGCGGAAGAGCTCAGACATGAACGCCTGGCAGAACGCCATAACCTCGTTGTCGGACTTGCCCTTGGGGTCAAAATCCGAGCCGCCCTTGCCGCCGCCCATGGGGAGCGTTGTGAGCGAGTTCTTGAACACCTGCTCGAACGCGAGGAATTTCAGCACGCCGAGGTTCACCGACGGGTGGAAGCGGCAGCCGCCCTTGTAGGGGCCTATAGCGGAGTTCATCTGGATGCGGAAGCCGCGGTTGACCTGCACCTCCCCGGCGTCGTCGACCCAGGGCACGCGGAACATGATTACCCGCTCCGGCTCGGCAATGCGCTCAAGAACCTTCGACTTGGCGTACTTGGGGTTCTTGTCGATAAAGGGTGCGAGCGAGTGGGCTACTTCATCCGCGGCCTGATGGAACTCGGCTTCGGCGGGGNTTCTGGTCTTTAACTGCTGCATGAAGGCGTTTACATCAAACGACATGGTACGGCCCTTTCTTTGTTATTGATATATTGATTAAGGTTTGGTATCGCTCAATAATCCCGGCATCCCAACGGATTTACAGCCCCGGCTGATTTGCCGGCCGCAGGAGTAAACGGTTTCAGCCATGATTGGCATCCCCCGCCAATTCAAGCGAATCGGCCACGCCGAGCGAATGATAAATGCTGAGCGCAGCCTTTGACTTATTAAGTGTAAAGAAGTGTATCCCCTTGACATCATTATCGATAAGGTCCCTCACCTGTTCCGTGGCCCAGTGGACCCCCATGTTCTCAAACCCCTCGGTAGTGGCCCTCGAAAACGCCTTGATCATGCGGGCCGGAAAGCGCGCGCCGAGCGCGAGGTCCGCCATACGCTCCATACCCTTGCGGTTGGTAACAGGCATTATCCCGGCAATGATGGGAATGTCTATCCCCGCCAAAACACAGCGCTCTCGGAAGTCGTAAAAGTCCCGGTTATCAAAGAATAGCTGGGTACATATATAGTCGGCCCCGGCGTCTACCTTCGCCTTGAGATAGTCGATCTCTTTCAACCGGTTAGGCGTTTCGGGGTGCCCCTCCGGGAATCCGGCGACTCCTATCCCCATATCAGGGTAATTCTTCCTGATATACGCGACGAGGTCAGCGGCATAGCGGAAATCCGCAGAGGCCGCCCCCCCGCCCTTAGGCATATCCCCACGCAGCGCCATTATGTTCCTTATCCCGCTCTCGTAATACGAATCCAGAATGCCCTTGATGCCGCCAAGCGGCGTCCCCACGCAGGTCAGGTGGCTGACAACCGTAAGCCCGGTCTCCCGCTGCAGCTTAGTGACGATGCCGTGTGTAAGGCCGACCGTGCTGCCCCCCGCCCCGTAAGTGACGCTGACGTAAGCCGGGCGGAGCGGGATCAGTTCGGATATGGTTTGGAAGAGAGTGTCGGATGCGGACTGGTCTTTGGGCGGGAAGAACTCGAAACTGAAAGAGACCCGTTGATTTTTAAGGATATCTGCAATATTTGCCATAGAAACCGCCCGTTTTATTGAGTTTGGAGTTTGGGGTTTGGAGTGTGAAGTTTGCAGTGCGGAATTTTGGAGTTCTTTTACGCTGACCTCAAACTCCACACTCCAAACCCCAAACTCCAAACCAGTCTATTAAATTACATTCAAACCCGGTACCGTGTCAATAATTTTATGTTTTTTTTGGTAACGCCGCCTATTTTTATTTTTTTCTTGCATTTCGGTATCCCCGTTAATTATATTAGTGAATAGAATGGTTATAATGGGGTGTCGTCCAACGGCAGGACTCTGGATTCTGGCTCCAGCTATCGAGGTTCGAATCCTTGCACCCCAGCCATTTTTTCGCCGGCACCGGCAAAATCAAAAAATATCGTAAAAATATTGACTTGATTTATCGGCGTTTATTATTTTGTCTATCTATGGCGCTATCGTCTAGGGGTTAGGACAGGTGGTTCTCATCCATCAAACCGGGGTTCGAGTCCCCGTAGCGCTACCATATTCCAGGGTTGATAACTCGCGCTAAATCAAACGGTTATCAGCCCTTTGTTATTTCACGCTAAATGCCTTACTCTGCGGCGGGACAGCCATGCGAAAAACAACAACATTGACCGCGGCGTTCCTGCTGTTCGCCATATTTACACTCTCCGCACACGCCGCCAAAACACGCATGGCCGGCGAAAATAACGGGGCCGGGCTTGCCCGTACAGCCGTCAATGCAGATGCTGCGGATGTCAGCAGCCTCTCATCCGCAGAGATAGAAAACAGGTTCCGCCCGTACTTCGAGGAGCGGGCCCAAAACAGGCGCGATGATAACCGGCGCGGCCCCGGCGGCAAGCGCACCGGTCAGCNCCGATCAACCGCTAATGTCAAAAATATCATCCGCCCAACAAGCAAAGACCTCTTAACATTGATGCACAAGTGGAACGACCTAACTCCTGAATTCAGAGCGCTTTACGCAGAGGCCACAGCTATCCCCGCCGGACGCGAAACGTACATCTCCCCCTCCGGACATTTCAAGATATTCTATATGACGTCCGGCATAGACAGCGTGGACGTTACCGACACCATAGGCTACGCCGCCGACGGGCAGCCGTCATCATGGCGCGAGCGGAGCCGCTCCCCAAACGGCGTGCCCGACTATGTTGACGAGGTCGCTTTCGCGCTCGACAGTTCATGGTCAATGATAATAGACCGCTTCGGCTTCCCAAAACCGCTCACCACTCCCGGCCCGGGCGGCGAGGCGGGGTACTACAACGTCCTCATCGCCTTGCTGTACGAGGAGGAGTACGACGATTTTTTTTACGGCGTAACCTACCCGCAGGCGGGGAGCGTCACATCCTCAACCGGTTTCCCCAGCCACATAGAGATAAACAGCGACTGGTCTGACCCGCTGTTCTGGGGCAGCCTCGGCTACGACAAGCGGCCCATAGACGCGGTGCGGGTAACCGCCGCCCACGAGTTCTTCCACGCGCCGCAGTACACCATGGCCCGGCACGTATATCTGTACAACTTCCCCACCGGCTGGCTTGAAGGCTCGGCGGTGCTCATGGAGGAACTCGCTTTCCCGGAAATAAACGACTACCTGCAATACATCGGCGAATACTTCAGAACCCCCACGCGGGTTACGCTTTTGGACGATTACGATTACGTATACCTGAACGGGATACTTTTCAAGTACCTGTACGAAAAGGTAAACGCGGTGGACAGCATCGGCCTCATAAAGTCGGCTTTCTTTTACAACCGCGACAACTCAATGCCGCAATTCCACCGGACCATAGAGAATGTAACCCAGGCTTACGCAAAAAAGAGCTGGGCCGAAACGCTCAACGCCTTCCACGCCGAGAGCTACTTTACCAGGCAGCGGGCGCGCAGGCCGCATACTTTTATAAGCGACGCCGAGCTTATGGACAGCTGGAGGGCGCCAACGGATACAGCCGCAGCCTCGGTAACCCGGTCGGTAAGGCGGCAATCCCTTGAACTCCTGCGCTACGTGCCGCGGGCCGAACATTCCGATACGCTTGTACTCAACATAAGCGGAGTAAGAGACGCCTCGATAACCGGCAAAACGTGGGCCGCAACCGCGCTGATCATGGAACGCGGCAGCGACAGTGTGGATATTGCACCCATACCGTTAGACCAGTCCGGCAGCGGTCGCTTTATCCTGCCGAACTGGAAAGAGAAAAGCGCCTGCCTGCTGGTAGTCACAAACGCAAGCTTCCAGTCAAGCCGCAACATAACCGTAAAAACAGGCAGCACCAGCGATCCGCCTGTAGAGCCGCCAAAAGAAACGCCCCTCACTATCCTGCCGAACGTTGTAAGGCTCGGCGGCGGCGCCCCGGAGATACGGATATCCGGCGACGGCATCACCAACATAAAAATATTCACGCAGGACGGAAAACTGCTGGGGCGCTACAACTGGAGCGCGTACGGGAACGCCGTTTTTCAAGTGGACGGGCCAACGGTAGTATGGCGGCCAAACAGGCGGATCGCGCCGGGGGTATACTTTATATCGGCGGAATCGGTAAATCCCGCCACCAACAAAAAAAGCAGGCAGAAACGCAAGGTTATTATAATGCCATGACCCCCCCTGCCGGTTATTCCCGCGCCTCACCCGACTGCGGCGCGTCAAGTTCCGCGTCTCTGTCAAGATGTTTAACGGCATAGCTGTAAGCGGCGTTTACGGCGAAGCATATAAGCCCGCCCGATATCATCGCGATAACCCTCATAGGCGTGCTTGCGCCCCAAACGTCTATAATGACAAGCTTTGACACGCAGATCATTGTCATCACAAGCCCGTAAACGCGGAGCGCCTTCGCTCTGAATTTAAAGCCCGCGAGAACGCATATGAGGGCAGTCACCATTACAATAATGCTGACAACATATCCATAATCAAGCCACGAGGTAAAACCCCGCGCCGTACATAAGGTTAAGGCGGTAAGCTTTATTCCCGAATATATCTGAAGGAGCGGATGAGTGTCCGCCGATATATCCCTGTTTACCCTTATAAACGCTAACGCGTAAACAAAGAGAACTATTGCCGCATACGCGAATATTAACTCGATTTTAAACGGTGCGTTCAAGTTCGCTATATAATATCCCCCCGCCGCGAGTACTATAGCCTCGTTTATCCGCGAAACTTTTGAAAGATTCCCGCGTTCCCGAACATTTATATTCCCGATAATATAAGCAAACACGCAGCACATCAAAACTATGAACGCGGTAACGAGCGCTTCGCCTCCATTCACGAAATACCATGCGCAGGCCGCGAGCATAATTGCCCCTCCGACCTCGGTAATATCCGTTATCCTGCCCTTTTCTCCGCCGCGGTCTACAGTTGCCGCCTTCAAAATTAAGAATATAAGGCTGATAAGTACAATGAGCGAAACCATAAGCCGGTTATCTTTACTGATGATGTAAAATGCCGATGATAGAATGAGGATAAACACGTTAATTTCAGTAATAGCCGACGCGGGGCATATATTTTTGTTATCCGTAAACCCTCTCGCCAGCAAAAACGCGAAACCGAGGCAAGCGGCCGCTAAGGCGTATTCAACCGGCAAATCCAAAATCGGACGCGGCGAAGAGATGATGTAAACAGCGCAGCCCACAATGATAGTCAGCTCGCCTGTTCTCGAAGTAACGGAAGGCCAAAAGTTTTCCGTAACACTGATACGCGCTGCGGCATAAGCGAAAAGAAAACTGCCCGCAAGAGTAAGAACCGCTAAAAGCGAATTGACGCCGGAATTGATGTAAACGGCGCAGCCAACAGTGATAATCACCACGCCTATCCTCGAAATAACGGCGGATGTATTGTTTTCCTTCACGCTGATACGCGCTGCGGCATAAGCGAAAAGAAAGCCGCCCGCAAGAGCAAGAACCGCAAAAAGCGAATTTACGCCGGAATTGATAAACACAGCGCAGCCGGCAATGATAATCAGTTCACCTATCTTCGAAATAACGGAATATGGATTGTTTTCCTTTACGCTGATACGCGCTCTGGCATACGCGAAAATAAGGCCAGCCGCAAGAGTAAGTGCCGCCAAAAGCGCATTTACACCGGAATTGATAAACACAGCGCAGCCGGCAATGATAATCAGCTCACCTATCCTCGAAATAACGGAAAATGAATTGTTTTCCCTTACGCTGATACGCGCTACGGCATAAGCGAAAAGAAGGCATACCGCAAGGGTAAGAGCCGCTAAAAGCGAATTTATGCCGGAATTGATAAACAATGCTGTTACGGAAAGTATAATCACCGTCGTTATTCTCATAATACAATTCAGCGCGGCAGAACTTTTCTCAAATTTGAGCAAAAATAGCGTTAAATTAAGGATAAGAGGAATCATAAGGAAAATCGCCGTTCTGATATCGCCGCAGTAAATTTTCTCTCCTAAGAAATTTTCGATGGAACCGGAGTACGAATAAAAATCAAGTACAAAAAACGCGGTCAGCGATACGTGGGTTAATATATACGGCGTTATTTTCATTGCGTTTACCAGCGGATTGTAAAAAGCGTCTGCGGCTTTATCCTCTTTGTTGAGTAAAAAACGCTGCGCAGCCATTAACGCAGGTATCATCACGAGATATAAAACAGGCGACGGCTTAAAACTTTCGTAGATATTATTGTAGCCGCCCGATATCATCAGCAAAACATCCGCGCATATCCATATATTCGCCAATATAAGATAAACCCTGTTCCGGCAAAACTTATATAGCGCAAACATGGCTATCGCCAGCGCAAACAGGCAGCTTATAAACAATTCTGTTTCATACAGCCGGTAGACCAGAAGCCCGCAAGAAAAAACGCTGAGGAATGAAATTGAAATCGTCTCAAGGTTTTTATTCAGGCCGTACTTCTTGCTCATTATAAGGGTTATAGCCGCGTGTACGGCTATAATCGCAACCCCGGCTAAAACCTGCCACAAAACCGCGTCAATATGTCCGCTGCCGCCAACGCCGCGCTTATACATGAGATACACAGGTGTAATCACGTTTACAGACAATGATACGAGCCATAAAAGTTTATTGCCGGCATGAACCGCCGACGCGTATTCCGTCGCATCTTCCTTAACCGATTTTATCACGTATAACGTAAGGAAGTACGACAAAAACGAGGTGAGGGCAAACTGCCCTGTATAGCCGGCGAATATCAGACCATTCATATCCAGCTTGCCTAATTTGTCCATCATAAACAAGCTGCCGATAAGCGTTAACGCAAACGACGCGAACAGGCCGGGAAGATACGTTTGCTTACAAAAGAAAAAATTACCGGCTACAATAACGGCTATGCCGGCCCACTGATAAACAAGTATTAACGGAAGCTTATCATACGACATTCCGGAAGAAAACGCAAAGCAGAGCGATATGGCCATTCCGATATGCGCTATCGCGCTGAAAAGGCCCGTTTTCATAAGTTTGGACAGAAACAGTACGCCCGCCGTCCACCCCAAAAGAAGAGAGAAGGCCATATAATCCGGAAATTTACCGAAATGAATATGCGCCATGAGAGTCGAAATAAACAGCGCTCCGCACCCGCACCCAACAAGGGCGATTGTGAAATAATTGCGCGTTTTTTTTACAAGAACAACTCCGGCGGCGGTGAGCGCGAAACTGAACAGGTACATAAGGGCTATTTTGCCATTATCGCCCATTTTATCATATATAAGGGTCCCCAGATATATTAAACCGATAAAGATTAAAATCGCGGCAACTATTCCGAATACCCTTTTGCCTAACCAGTTTTCCATAGTTTCATTATTCACGGCCAGCTCGGGAATATCCGGTGTTTTAAGGCTTGTTACCGACGTATGGCTTTTCACCGGCTCTTCGGGTATAGATTCACCCATCATGGGCGGCGCGGGAATATACGGGATATCAAAATCTTCTGCGGACTCTTCGGGTTCTGGCGCCGCCGAATACGAGGCCGTTTCGCTCAGGCACACAGATGGCGGTTCTTCCTCCGGAGCGGCAGCCGGCAGCGGCTCGGCGGATTTAACGGTTTCCGCATATTTGCCGTCATCAGCGGGTGTTTCGCCCGCAATCCCGGCTTTTTTCAGTTCCTGCTCTATAGCGTGTAATCTGATGGTGTTGTCTCTTGTAATTCGTCTTATATCTTCAAGTTCGTCATTAAGAATTGAATTTTCCGCTTTGATTCCCCTTAATGCCATTCTAACGGTTATTATGGATACGATACCCGGCATTATTACAACGATAATTATTAAAACCGCGATAATAAACAGATCCAAAACATCCCCCCTTTCAACGATAGAACCGCACACAACGCCCCTGCGGCGATGGTTGCGGATTAAAGCGCGTTATGGCCCTTACCTTACAGCCGACACAATGACAAACGCCTGCATCCCCTCGCCGCGCCCGAAATCCGTAAGCCCCTCCCCAGTCGTTGCCGTTAGCCCTACCGATTTCTCCGGCAGCGACAATATTGACGCTATCGACCGTTTTATGGCCGGGATGTGGGACGACAGATGCGGCCTCTTCGCCTCGATTGATACGGACACGTGCGTCAACTTCCATCCATCGGCCTCAAGCGTCTCCAACGCCTTCCCTAAATAGACCCGGCTGTCCGTTATCCCCTGATTCAGGCAAAGATCATCGCTTATCGTCCCAAGGATATTAACCCCGGAGACCCCGGAAACGGCGTTTGTGACAGCGTGCAGGACGACATCGGCATCACTATTCCCGGCAAGGCCGGGGGCATTGGGTATGACGACGCCGCCGAGGACAAGCGGCTTTTGCGAACCATCGGGCTCGAACCGGTGGGAATCCTGCCCTATTGCCGATATTGAAATATTGTTTTCTGCCATACCATGAATATAATATATGGACGCATTGATATTCAGATAATTATCATCGCGTCGCCGTAGCTGTAAAACCGGTATTTTTGGTTGATTGCCTCCTGATACGCCCCGGCCATCAACTCTATAGACGAAAAGGCCGAGACGAGCATCAGCAGGGTTGATTTGGGGAGGTGGAAATTTGTTATCAGGCCGTCAACCGCCTTGAAATCATACGGCGGGAGGATCATCAATTTTGTCCGGGCCGACTTCGGGGCTACTTTGCGGCGGGATACCGCGCAGCTTTCGAGGGTCCGCACGACCGTTGTCCCCACGGCTATCACCCGGCCGCCGCGCTCCCATGTGGCATTGATTTCGTCTGCCGCCCGCCCCGTCAACTCAAAACGCTCTTCGTGGATATCGTGCAGGCGGGGGTCATCCACCTGTACCGGGCGGAAGGTGCCGATGCCGACATGCAGGGTGACAAAGCTCCGGTCGACGCCGCGGGCGGCCAGCTCGTCCAACAGCCCGTCCGTAAAGTGCAGCCCGGCTGTGGGCGCGGCGACCGCGCCGGGGGCGCAGGCGTAGACGGTCTGGTACATCTCCCTGTCGGCCTCGCTGTCCTCCCTCTCTATATAATGAGGGAGCGGGATATGCCCGTACGCGTCGATAACCGCGTCAAGGCTGCTCATCACGGAATCCGCAGATACAAGGCTGACGACCCGCTCGTACCCGTCTGCCATGACCTCGTCAACCCGTATTTTTACCTCCGGATGCCCGTCAACAAACAGCGCCGTGCCGCCCGGCGCCCTCTTCCCCGGCTTGACAAGCGCCCGCCACGAATTATCATCTATCCGCTCGGTAAAGAACAACTCCACCGCCGCGCCGGTAGACTCTTTTACGCAGAAAACGCGGGCCGGTATGACCCTGGTATCGTTAAAAACGAGCCTGTCCCCCACCCTGACGATGCCGAGTATGTCCCTGAATGCAAGATGCCGGTACGGGCCGCCATCATCCCCGCCCCCGGCGGCAAAGCCACGTTTTACGTGCAAAAGACGGCACCCGTCGCGCTCCGCCAATGGCTCTCTGGCGATAAGCCCGTCCGGCAATTCGTAGTCGAAATCGTTAATGTGCATAATATACACCGCCCATAAAACACTAAAAATAATATATTATTGATAACGATATGCCCCTTTTTGTATATTTATATCGGTACGCAGTAATTTTTACCGTTTATTTTTCGGAGGGCAGGCGGATTTTATGGGTATAGCGCTCATCAAGATAGGCGGGTCGACGATAGACGCCCCAGGGCTTTTGCGGGAGCTGGCGGAGGGCACGGCAGGGCTTGTCTCAAGCGGCCACCTGCCGATAATCGTCCACGGCGGCGGCAAAGACATCGCGCGGGAGCTTGACCGGCTCAACAAGGAGTTCTCTTTCGTAGAGGGTATGCGGGTTACCGACGCGGAGTCTGTCAAGGTTGTGCAGATGGTGCTTTCGGGCGACGTCAACAAGCGCATCGTGAACGAGATGCTGGCGCTCAGGATACCCGCGGTGGGCATGAGCGGGGTCGACGGCGGGCTGTTTACCGCCGAGAAGATGCTCGTGAACGGGCAGGACATAGGGTTTGTGGGCGAGATACGGCAGGTGAATTACAAATACGTCGGGTTCGCCCTCAAGGTGGGGTACATCCCGGTGGTCTCCCCCGTTTCGCGCGGGGCCGACGGAGCGATATACAATGTCAACGCGGATTTGGCGGCGAGCGAGCTGGCCAAGGCTATGGAGGCAGAGGACCTGATATTCGTTTCGGACGTGCCGGGCGTGAAGATCGGCGGGTCGGTGCGCAGCGTCATAAAGATATCGGAGATAGAGGGGCTGATCGCGTCCGGCGAGGTTACGGGCGGAATGATCCCAAAACTACGGGGCGCCGCGGAGGCGGTTGAACAGGGCGTTGGGCGGGTGCATATCTGCGGCTGGAACGGCGCGGATACATTGACAAACGAGCTGACTGACGGTAAATCAGCGGGAACAGTTATACAAAAATAATTTGAACCATGATTTGCCTGATTAAAAGATTTTTTTGATTAAACGTCAAAAATCATGTTAATCCTTTAATCAGGTGAATCAGGGTTCAGGCAAAGAAAGGCTGGCGCTAGGATGGAAAACAAAATTACCATGGATATCGATCCTGAGGAATTCTTCGTACACACCTACAAGAGGAGCGGCGCTCCCATTGTGAGGGGGGCCGGGATGTACCTCTACGATACCGACGGCAAGGAGTACCTCGACTTCGGCGCGGGCATATCGGTCAACGCGCTGGGGCACGCGCACCCCGTGCTGCAGGAGGCGCTGAAGAGTCAGGCGGAACTTATTATACACACGTCGAACCTCTACTACAGCAAGGCGCAGATAGACTTCGCGATAAAGCTCGTAAAACACAGCTTCGCGACCAAAGTATTTTTCTGCAACAGCGGCACCGAGGCAAACGAGGGCGCTATAAAGTTCGCGAGGAAGCGCGGGGCGAGGATCTCGGCGCAGAAGTTCCACGTGCTGTCGTTCTCCGAGAGCTTCCACGGCAGGACGTACGGCGCGTTGAGCGCGACCGCGCAGCCGAAATTCCAGACAGGCTTCGGCCCGCTGCCCGACGGCTTCCACTACTCGCCGTTCAACGACATAGAGTGCGCGAGGCTCACGCTTGACAAATACGACTTCGCCGCGATCATCGTAGAGCCGCTGCAGGCCGAAGGCGGGGTCAACATCGCCGACACGGAGTTTTTGAAATTTTTGAGGGAGTACGCGACCGAGCGCTCCATAGCGCTCATATACGACGAGATACAGTGCGGAACCGGGCGCTGCGGGTCGCTGTGGTGCTACGAGCAGACGGGTATAGTGCCCGACATTATGACGCTCGCAAAACCTATTGGCGGCGGCATGCCGCTTGGGGTAGTGCTTTGCACGGACGAAACCGCCTCGTGCCTCTCGCCGGGAGACCACGGCACAACGTTTGGCGGGAACCCGGTAGCGTGCGCGCTGGGATCGCATATTATTGATATTGTCAGCGATTCGGTATTTCTTAAAAAGGTGCAGACAAACGGCAACTATTTGAAAACGAAGCTTGAGGGACTGATGAAAAAATACCCGTCTATAGAGGGCATAAGGGGATTGGGGCTGTTATTGGGCGTGCGTTTTAAGGATGACCCCGGGGCGCTGGTTGAAAGGTGCAAGGATAACGGGCTGCTCGTTGTGAAGGCTAATATGAATACGATACGCTTCATCCCGCCGTTGATTGTTGGGTTGGAGCATATTGACAAGGCCGTGGAGATTTTTGACAACGTTTTGGCGTCGATGCAGAAATAGCGGGTGGCAGAGGGACGGCCGCCCCATCAATACAGAATTAACTGAAAGGATAATAGATGGAAAAGGTTGTGTTGCTGTATTCCGGCGGACTTGACACGTCGATAATGATCCCGTGGCTCAAGGAGAATTATAACTGCGAGGTTATCGCGATGTGTGCCGACCTCGGGCAGGGCGATGAACTGAGCGGCCTCGAAGAGAAGGCCCTCAAAACCGGTGCAGGCAAGCTCTACATTGAGCGCCTGACCGAGGAGTTCATCACCAACTACATCTACCCCACCATGAAGGCCGGGGCCATATACGAAAAAGAGTATTTGTTAGGGACAAGCTTCGCGCGTCCGCTAATAGCAAAGCGCGCCGTTGAAATCGCTCATAAAGAGGGCGCGACCGCCATAGCCCACGGCGCTACGGGTAAAGGCAACGATCAGGTGCGGTTTGAATTGACCGTTATGGCGCTCGACCCCAAATTAAAAATCATCGCCCCGTGGAAAGACAAAAAATGGACTCTCCACAGCCGCGAAGACTGCATCGCCTACGCCGAGGCGCGCAGCATACCCATATCGCAAAGCAAAAAGCGCATTTACTCCGAAGACCGCAACATCTGGCACATCAGCCACGAGGGCGGAACGCTCGAAAGCCCGTGGAACGAACCGCCGTCAGACGTCTATACATTATCAAAAACGATTGAGAGCGCGCCGGACAAGGCGGAGTACGTTGAAATCGAATTTACAAAGGGCACTCCGATAGCGGTAAACGGCAAGGCTATGGGGCCGGTCGAACTGTTGACGGAGCTTAACAAAATCGGTTCGCTCCACGGGATCGGACAGGTTGACATGGTGGAGAACCGCCTCGTGGGCATAAAGTCGCGCGGGGNGTACGAAACCCCGGGCGGCACAATTCTGTACGCTGCCCACCGCCAGCTCGAAAGCCTTACGCTCGACAGGGGCACAAGCCACATGAAGGAAACGCTGGCAATACGCTACGCCGAGCTTGTTTACGACGGACAGTGGTTCAGTATGCTGCGCGAGGCGCTCGACGGGTTCGTTGAGATTACGCAGCGCAATGTTACCGGCACCGTCAGGCTAAAACTGTACAAGGGAAATGTGGCTGCGGCGGGCGTTAAGGCCGACAAGTCGCTTTACCTGGAAGATTTGGCGTCGTTCACCGACACGGAACTCTACGATCAGGTGGACGCTACCGGGTTCATAAAGCTATTCGGGCTGCCCATGAAAGTGGCAGGGCTCGTTAATGGTTGACGCGGTAATCGCAGGCGCGGGTTCGGGTACCCGGCTTGGGTACCCAACTCCCAAAGCGTTTGTCGACCTCTGCGGCAAACCTATTATCTACTATTCCCTTAAAGCGTTCTGTTCCCACCCGTCAATCAACAAAATTATACTTGTCACCCCCCCGTCAATGATCAATGAATCACAGGAATTAATTGACAGGTATGATATTTTTTATGACAGGGTGCAAATAATCCCCGGCGGTGAGGAACGATGGCAGTCGGTGCGGAACGGGGTATCGCTGTCAACTGCGGAATGGGTGCAGATACACGATGCCGCGCGGCCTTTTGTCACGCACGATGTCATCAACGCAGTCCTCGACATGAGAGAACGGTTCGACTGCGTTATCACGGCGACGCCTGAAATTGATACAATACGCACATTTGAGGATGACGGACGATGCGGGGTAACGCTCGACAGGTCTAAAGTTCTTCGCGTAGGCACCCCGCAGATGTTCTGCACTCAACTGCTGATGTCATCATTCGATCAAATCAAAAAAATGCCCNCCCCCCCCACCGACGAAGCGGCGTTATTTGAGAGTCAGGGCATACCCATCGGATATTCGTGGGGCGACCCGGTTAATTTCAAGATAACCACGAAAACTGATTTGATGATAGCGCGGGCGCTTATTGAGAGTAACCAACACGGGTTATTGTTGACGGAAGAGAAATCTTCAATACAAAACGCGTGGGCGGCGGAGGGGTCAACACATCAACAGCGAGCGGATGATGTCCGATAATCACAGCCTCCACCTGAACAAGCCAAAATACTTTACGGCGATAGACGGCCTGCGCCTTCTCGCGTCCGTCAACGTAGTCTTGTTCCACCTCCAGTACATAGGCGGGCTTCACGATATGGGCGGCAGCCCGGCGTGGCTCTTCCGCCTCATAAAGGGGCCGGCGTTTCACGCGAGCCTCTTCTTTATACTTGGTGGCTTTATATTCACAACAAAGTTCGCGCCCGGTATGACGGACGGTACGTTCAAGCCGTGGGCGTTTATCAAAAAACGGTTCTTCGAGCTTTACCCTTTACACCTGATAACAACGCTTACGATGGTAACGCTCTACATCATCCGGCGCTGGGGTACGGATACGATGGATATCCCCAAGCTCGTATACTCAACGCTGACGCATCTCACGTTCCTCTGGTCGTTCTGCCCCATAGGCACCATAAACCTCAACACGCCGTCGTGGGCACTCTCGGCGTTCTTCCTCTGCTACATACTGTTCGGCCCAACGCTCAAGTGGGCGCTCGGCATCAAATCGCAGCGCGGCGTGCTGGTGTGGATAGCGCTCTTCACAGTCCCGCTCGTACTATGGGGATGGTTGTACAGCGCGGCCGGCCTGCCGGATCACGATAACTACTATCAGTTTTTCCACGGCTTCGCGCCGGTGCGCTTCTTCGAATTCGGCCTCGGCATGCTGCTCGCGCGGTTCCTGATGATGCGCGGCGAAAACAAGCGCCACGCCGCGCCCGGCATCCTCGCCGGCCTGCGCTACGACGCGGCGTTTGTACTTATAGTGGCACTGATAACCCTAAACCTCTCATCAATAATAAGGACGACGCCGGAGATGAAGTGGTTCTCGTACCACGTGTTCATGATACCGTTCTACCTGCTTATGATCTACACCGTATCATTGGAAAAAGGGCTCATCGCGCGAATCCTGTCTACCAAAATAATACAAAAACTGGGGCGGACGTCATTCTACCCGTACCTGCTGCATATCCCGCTGATGTCGGTAATAACCACGTACTGCGAACAGGTGATGGGGNACAAAAAATTCCTGCACAGCCCGCTCAACATACTAATATTTATGATACTGCTCTACGGCGCAAGTTATATTTATGTTTACGCGGTGCGTAACAAGCGGCGGGAAAAGAGGGCGAAAAAGCTATGTTCATAGATGAAACCACAATCGAAATCAAAGCCGGGGACGGCGGCAACGGGTGCTTCTCCTACGAAAAGCTGAAGTACAAGCCCAAGGGCAAGCCAGACGGCGGCAACGGCGGGCGCGGCGGCAGCATCTTTGTAGTGGGCTCCAAACAGATACACACACTGCAGGATGTCGCCTACCGCAAGCACTACAAGGCCGAACGGGGCGCGCACGGCAAGGGGAAAAATCAGGTAGGCAAGAGCGCCGAGGATATAATCATCCCCATACCTCTGGGAACTATTATATACGACGAGTCCGGCAACGAGATAATGCTCGACTGCATAAACGAAGGCCAGAAAGAATTGGTAGCGGAGGGCGGACGCGGAGGGCGTGGAAACGCCGCGCTGGCATACTTCCGCAACCCCAACCCCGACCACTGCGAGCCGGGAAAGCCGGGGGAAGAGAAAAAACTGCGGCTCGTCCTCAAAGTGCTGGCGGATGTAGGGTTGGTGGGGCGGCCAAACGCCGGGAAATCAACCTTCCTCTCCCGCATATCACACGCAAGGCCGAAAATCGCCGACTACCCTTTCACTACAAAAGAGCCGAACCTCGGCATAGTCAGGAACGAATCCGGCCCGTTCGGTTCATCCTACGTAGTCGCGGATATCCCCGGATTGATCGAGGACTGCCACAAGGGCAAGGGCATGGGAATCCAATTCCTGCGCCACATCGAGCGGACAAGCGTATTGGCGATAATGGTCGAAGCCTCATCCGAAGACCCGGCCGCCGACGCGGACATACTCCTGAACGAACTGAAACACTACAGCGAACACCTCGCGGCAAAGCCCAAGTGCTTTATCCTCACCAAGACCGATATTTTATCCGGCGATGACACGAAATCAATACCGGAAGGATGGCTGGGGATATCGGCAGTTACGGGGGACGGTGTAAGCGGTGTATTGCGGGAGATTGAGAAGATATTGGTAAATCAGGCTCAAAACGCCACAAACGCGCCAGCCGGAACAATAGAATACACCGAAAACGGGTGAAGCCCGATCTGTATTTCCCCATTAAATGTGAGTATCCGCTTTTAAGAGTGAAATACACTCGCGCCGGAATTATATTATTGTTATGACCGAGATGCTTTTCCCACTGGCCCTGTACGCCGAGACGCACTTCCGTTTTTTCGGGCTGACGCCCAGCGCCCTGTTCAGGCGGGAGCCGGAGATTGTGTTTGACCTGCCGCGGCGGTTGGCGCGGGGGNGCGGCGGGCTGCCGGTAATGCTGTTAGTCAACGATATCCACCAATACCCCATCCGCATCGAATCGGTACAGATAGCGGTCTCCCGCCACGCCGAAGGGGCAATGCCGGAACTGATTGAGTTTGATGAGGGGCAGATAGCCGAATCGGAGGCCGACCACCCCCTTAAAAGCCAGATGGGCGCGTATGTGCTGACCATCCCGCGGGAAAAATCAGGGGCGGGCGGCGGCGCGGAGATATTCGTCAACGCGTGCCTGCGGTACCGGCGTATAAATAAAAAGGGCGTTTTGGGGAGGAACGTGCAGACCGTCCTTAATGATAACCTGGTGACATCGACAAAATATTCGTACAGATGCGTTATAGCCGATGACGATTACCCCGGCGCGGACCTTTGCACGTTTGGGGACACGCACTGCCACTCGCAGTTTTCAAGAAGCCATGTGGAGTTCGGGCCGCCGGTGGGGCTGACAGGGCGGGCCGCGGAGGCGAGCGGGCTGGGGTTTGCGGCGGTAACGGACCACTCGTACGATCTGGCCTGCGACCCGTATAATTTTCTGCGGCAGGATAAGGACCTGCGGCTTTGGGAGATGTATAAATCATCCATAAATAACTACGGCGGGGCAACGGTATTGATACCCGCCGAAGAGGTTTCCGTCCTCAACTCAAAGGGCAAGGTCGTGCATATGTGCGGGCTTGGGATTAACGAGTACATACCGGGCACGCTTGACGGCGCGAGAAAAAATATCCACGTCAAAAAGCAGCTGACTATAAGCGGCGCGGCGGATGAAATCGCGCGGCAGGGCGGCGTGTCGTTCGCGGCGCATCCGGGGTCAAAGGCCGGGCTGATGCAGAGGATTTTTCTGCGCAGAGGGACTTGGAGCGACGCTGATACGTGCGAAAAACTCGGCGGGGTGCAGGCGGTAAACAGCGGTTTTTTTGATTCCTGGATGCGCGGCAGGCGATTGTGGGTCAATATGTTACAGCGCGGACTTAAAGTGCCGCTTTTGGCGGGCAGCGACGCCCACGGAGACTTCAACAGATACAGGGCGATATCCATACCGTTCCTGCAGATACACGAAGACGCAGAGCGGTACATGAGCTTCGCGAGAACGGGGGTCTACGGAAAACGGGTTGACGTGAAGGGAATTATCGGCGGGATAAAAGACGCTGAAACGTTCATCACCAACGGGCCGTTTCTGTCGATCTGCGATGCCCGCAATCCCGACGCGTCATTAATCGGCAATAAGAAAACCGTTGGCACTGATGAAGCGAAAAATCTGTGCGTCCGCGCCATTGCCACAAAAGAGTTCGGGCCGCTTGGGGTAATAAAGGTGATTATGGGCCGCCCCGGCTTTTCGGACGAAACGATCATCATAAGAGAAGCCGTGCCGGATGATACCCGCGATGCGGTGATCCCCATCCCCGCAGAGGCCATCCCCGAAACCTGCTACCTCCGCGCAGAGGCCCACGGTAAATCCCCGCAGGGCCTGCCCACAACTGCGGCTACGAGCGCGTGCTTTGTCGGGTACTGACCGCCCCCGCGCTCACCACCGCTTATCCTTTACATTATACTTCAGCCCGCACGACGCGCAGGTAACGCCCAAGCCGTACGTATTGTTACGGTACCCGCAGCTTGGGCAAACCACAGACGCCGGCAACGTCCCCCCGGTTACGCCCTCCATATCCCCATCATCCAGTTCCCGAGCACCCTCTCCCCCACGCTCATCTTCGCCCATACCGCCCTCCCCGTTTACGTTTATACCGAAATTTTACGCCCATCCCTACATAACAAATATATTAACCGGCGCCGGCATTTTCGCGTTTTTTATTATTTTTTGCACATTTTTCGAGGGTTAGACATCAGCTTTTCGCACATTTTTCGAGGGTCAGGTGATGGATTTCTGCACATTATTCGAGGGTGAGGTATCGATTTTTTGTACATTTTTCGAGGATGCCAAATCAACAATTATCCCTAAAAAGATTATTTATTTTGCAATTTCAGTAAAAGTGCCATATATTATATATTGTATGATATATCATAATAAAAACAATCAAACCAAAACGGGGGTTTTAGAATGGTTGGTAATCGCGGGAAAGCGAATTTTTGGCCGGTGGCGGTGTTTACCGCTGTTTGGGGGATTATCCTGTTATCTGCGGCGGAGGTTGAGGCCGTGGACTATAACTGGGGCAGCCTGTTAAAGAACAACGACACGTGGTTCGCCGGCGCTGAGGCACGAGCTATCGGCGACTCTATCGTAAAATACCAGCTGTCGGACGGCGGCTGGCGTAAGGCGATGGACGATGTAAACCAGAGCGGCGAGTGGGGGAAGTCTACGGTGGATAACGACGCCACCACGTCGCAGATCCACTTTCTGGCGCGGCTGTATAAACAGAATAATACCGCCAGCTACCTCACGTCCTGCCAAAAGGGCATAGACCTGCTCATAAACGGCCAATACTCAAACGGCGGCTGGCCGCAGGTATTCGGCGCTGCCGCAGGTTCCTACCACACCCACATAACCTTTAACGACGGCGCGATGGTGAAGATACTCGACCTCATGAAAGCGGTTTCGGAAAAGAGCGGCAACTTTACCTTTGTGGACGACAACCGCGCCGCGAAAGCCAAAACCGCCGTGGATAAGGGGGTCGACTGCATCCTCAAAACGCAGATCACCTTTACAAGCGGAGAAAAAACCGCCTGGTGCCAGCAGCACCACTCATCCACCCTCGCACCGGCAGGCGCAAGAACGTACGAACTGCCCTCCGTAAGCGGCAGCGAGAGCGTGGGGATCGTCGACTTCCTCAAGAAGTACCACGCATCCCTCGGAAATAACCCGCGGCTTGATGTGGTCCGCGCCATAAACTCGGCGGTCGAGTGGATGGATAAGGTGAAGATAGTGGGGAAAAAGGTAGAGAACATCACGACCAACGGTGAGGCCGACCGCAGGGTGGTCGATGACCCCAACTCTACTATATGGGCGCGGTTCTACGAGCTTCAAACAAACAAGCCCATTTTCGCAGGCCGCGACGGCGTAATCAAATACGCTCTTGCGGATATCGAGCAGGAGCGCAGGGCAGGGTACGCCTACTACGGAAACTGGCCAGGCAACCTCATCAAATCCGCCCCCTTACCAGAACCGCCGGATATTGAAATCGAGCCCCCAACGCCTGTAGGCATATACATCGGCAGCGGGGTGTTTGTTGACAGCGTAATAGTGTTCGACCTCTTAAACGTGCCGGCGTGGTCGATAAAGGAAAACTTCTCATACGGCGCCAAGGCCTTCGGCGACCGTGAGTTCACAACCGGCCCCATCCCGTCGAACCTGCAGGGCGCGGAGTGGATCAGCGCGTCAATGGCATCAAGGACGTTCGCGATACCCGCAATTATCGTTCAGTTTAAAATGAAGAGGGACGGGATCGTACACCTTCTCTATGAAGACAGGGTAACGGCAAAACCGGCGTGGGTCGCAGAAAACGGATTCACCGCGACAAAACAAACAATAACGGTGTACGAAAGCGAATCGCTGCCCCGCACCTTTACCGTCTACACCAAAAACGTGGCCGCGGGCGAGGCTCTGACAATGGGCGCAAACTCCAACGACGGCATGACCTCGTGCATGATGTACCTGATGGCGTTCACCGAGCGGCAGACCACGTCAATACATCAAAAAACGCCGGCGGCAGGCAACGCGCTGAAAGTATCGCACGGCGGGAAAGGCGGGGGGATCAGCGTCAACTATTCCATAAAGGACAGAGGCGCGGTGCGTATTGACCTGTTCGACATACGGGGCAACAGGGTGGGGACGTTAATCAACACCGTGAAAAACGCCGGCGCGTACAGCGGGCGCATACAAACTGACGGGCTTGCCGCGGGTACGTATGTGGTCAAGCTGCGGGCGGGGCCGCAAACCCTGCGGGAGCGGGTAATAATTGCGAGATAGGCCAAAATAAACGATTAAATAAAAATTGGACGCTTGAGGGCGGGCGTCCATTATATTATAAATTGGGTTTAAATTGGGATTAATTTTTTAACTCTGTCGCCGGATATTAATCTTATAACTCTGTATTGGGGGAGACTTATGAAAGCACCGTCGGTTATCGGTATGGTTTTACTGGCTTGCGCCATCGCCGCAACGCCTGTTTTGGGCGGGACTATGCAGGTGGAGAAGCTCAACCGCGGGCTTATCGCCGTGCGCTCAGGCTCCGGCTACTACCTGTCGTGGCGGCTTCTGGCGAACGAGCCGTACACCGCCGGGTTCAACGTCTACCGAGGGACGACGAAACTGAACGCGTCTCCGATTATCGGGGCGACGATCTATACAGACGCCAGCGCGGCGCAGAACAGCGTCTACACGGTCCGCGCGGTAATCAACGGCTCTGAGCAGGAGGCGAGCGATCCCGCAATAATTATGAACAACACAGAGGGCTCGAACTCCGGGTACCTGCACATCCCGCTGCAGAGGCCGCCCACCGGGGCGCAGGGCGGAACCTACTCGCCGGGCGACGGCAGCGTCGGCGACCTCGACGGCGACGGGGTGTACGAGATTATACTTAAGTGGGATCCGAACAACCAAAAGGATAACTCTCAGGAAGGTATCACCGACAATGTCATCATAGATGCCTATAAGCTTGATGGTACGCGCTTGTGGCGTATCGATTTGGGGCAAAATATCAGGGCCGGCGCTCACTACACGCAGTTTATGGTGTACGATTTTGACGGCGACGGGAAAGCGGAGATGATGGTGAAGACCGCGCCGGGTACGAAAGATGCTACGGGGGCGTTTATCAGTATGGGCCCGGCGGCGACAGCCAACCACAGCACTGCCCACAGAAACGCAAACGGCCATGTTGCAGCCGGCCCTGAATACTTTACCGTTTTTGACGGGGCAACCGGAAAGGAACTTGCTACGGTCAACTACGTGCCTGAAAGGGATCCGATAAGCGGTTGGGGCGGTGCGGGCAGAGATAACGGCGCCAACCGCTCGCAGCGCTATAACGCCGCGGTGGCGTATCTTGACGGCGAGCGTCCCAGCGCGGTATTTCAGCGGGGCTATTATGAGCGTATGGTGCTTGTAGCGTGGGACTGGCGCAACGGTCAGTTAACGCGGCGGTGGACGTTTGATTCGAACTCATCGGGCAACAGCGCCTACTCCGGTCAGGGTAACCATCAATTAAGCGTAGCCGATGTCGACAACAGCGGGCGCCACTCAATAATTACCGGAGCGGCGGTAATCGGGCCAAACGGCCAGGGGATGCACACCACGGGGCTGGGGCATGCCGACGCCCTCCATGTCGCGCACATGATAAAGGGGCACCCCACACCGCAAATATATCTGCCGCAGGAGAGCAACGCGGTAGGCGTCTCGCTCAGGCACGCCAATAATGGAAACGTAATCTTCAAGGTAGACAACGATGCTGACGTAGGGCGCGCGTGCGCCGGTTTCCTTGACGCGAGCAGGCCGGGGTTTGTATTCTGGGCCGCAAGCAGTATTGGGCTGCTAAATACATCGGGAACCAACGTTGGGGGCAGGCCAGGCCCAATGAACCACATCATCTGGTGGGCTGGCGACCTGACCCGTGCGCTTCTCGACGGCAACACCATAACCAGATGGAGCATCGCGGGCAACAGCGGCACAACGCTACTCTCCGCAACCGGCTCAAGCTCCATAAATGGCACGAAGTCGAACCCCGTCCTGCAGGCGGATATATTCGGCGACTGGCGCGAAGAGGTCATATTCGCAAACGGTACAAGCGCCCTGCGGATATACACCTCAACGATGACCACTACGCACAGGTTAGTAACCCTCATGCACGACCCGGTATACAGGGTGGCGGTAGCGTGGCAGAACTCATCGTACAACCAGCCGCCGCATCCGGGGTATTATATTGCCAGCGATATGGACTTCCCGCCCCCTGCGCTTAACGTCGCTGTAATTGGCGGAGGCGGCATCACCCCTCCCCCACCGAACCCGTGCGACACAGAACCGGGAAGCACAGCCTGCTGCAGCGCCAACCCGGCCCACTCAAGCTGCCCGGCCATACCGCCGCCCCCTAACTGGGCCTACATCGGCAGCGGTGAGCTTATCGACAGCCTGATACTGTTCGATATGCCAAACGCCGCCGCGTGGTCGGTGAACCAAAACTTCGGCACAGGCTCCAAAATATTCGGAGACCGCGACTACCTTGCCGGCGCCGCCATCCCCGCCGACCTGCAGGGCGCGGAGTGGGCAGGCACATCTATGGAAACAAGGAGGCTCACCGCGCCCAACACAATCGCACGGTTCAGGGTGAAGCAAAACGGGACCGTATACGTTATGTACGAAGACAGAGTGACACCAAAACCGTCATGGCTGGCCGCCGGCGGATTCACGGCAACAAGCCTGCAGATAACCGTGAACGACAATCAGGCCGACCGCACGTTCACGGCCTACTCCAAAAGCGTAAGCGCCGGCGACAGCGTAACGCTTGGCATAAACTCAAACGACGGCACCACGCAATCGCTTATGTACCTTGTCGCGGTACAGAAAGCGCAGCCCACGTCCGTACTCGCCAAAACGCCGCCGGCAAGATACGCGCTTAAGATATCGCAAGCCGGAAAAGGCGGGGCGATTAACGTAAACTATTCTATCAAGGACAGGGGGACGGTGCGGATCGACCTGTTCGACCTCAGGGGGAACCGGGTCAAAACGCTACTCAACACCGCGAAAAGCGCCGGCGCGTACACCGAGCGCGTCTCAACAAGCGGCCTCGCCGCCGGGGCCTACGTGGTCAAGCTGCGGGCTGGGTCACAAATGTTGCAGGAACGGGTGCTGATAGCAAAATAGCCCCAAAAACCGCCGCATCGCGCGGGCGCAAAGCCCATTCCGGGCCGCCCGCGCGCCTTTCCGCATACCGGAATAAACAAACTTTCTGTTCTCTCCGGCCCAACTGCCGATGAATGGAATTCCAAATCTGAACGTTTCTTTGGATGTCCTCCTTGGGAAGATACTTGGAAAAATCGTTTTTTACGCATAATTTTTTTAAATTAATTGTTGATTTTTAGCCAAAAATCTATTATATTACTATAAATATTCAAAAATAACGCAAAAATCAACGCCCGCACGGCAGGACCGGACGACAAAATCCGGCCCGCGCGGGGGAAATTACAGGGGACGCGGCTTATGGTACCGAGGCCGGAAACTGTGATGGACGCTCTGACAGGATGGACAGAAAACCGCGCCGGACGCGCCGTGGCTCGCCACGCCCAAAACTCATCCGGCAGCGGATCAGCCCCCCCCCCCCCCCCCCCCCCCC
>WQTH01000015.1 GCA_009786415.1 Chitinispirillia bacterium
GTCGCCCTCGACGAACTGAAAAACGTTATGGGGAAAAAGCGGGCGTTCATCGTTACCGACAGCTTCCTCTACAATAACGGTTATACAAAGCCCATCACCGAAAAGTTGGACAGCATGGGCATTGTCCACGAAACATTTTTTGACGTGGCCCCGGACCCGACTCTGGGCTGCGCGAAAATCGGCGCGGCGCAAATGAGCACTTTCAAGCCCGATGTCATAATCGCCCTTGGCGGCGGTTCCGCCATGGACGCGGGCAAGATCATGTGGGTTCTGTACGAACACCCGGATGTTGATTTCGCCGATATGGCAATGCGCTTCGCGGACATTCGCAAACGTGTGTATATCTTCCCGAAAATGGGTGAAAAGGCATACTTTATAGCGGTCCCCACTTCCGCCGGGACGGGCAGCGAGGTGACGCCTTTCGCGGTCATCACCGATGAGACCGTTGGAATGAAGTACCCGTTGGCCGACTACGAACTCATGCCGGATATGGCGATTGTGGACGCGGATATGCAGATGAACGCCCCGAAAGGCCTTACATCAGCATCCGGCATCGACGCCGTAACGCACGCTTTGGAAGCCTACGCCTCGGTAATGGCCACCGACTACACAGACGGTTTGGCGATCCAGTCGTTAAAGGTCTGTTTCCAGTGGCTGCCCGTAGCGTACAACGAGGGCGCGGCAAACGCCGTAGCCCGCGAGAAAATGGCAAACGCCGCCACCATTGCGGGCATGGCCTTTGCCAACGCTTTTCTTGGCGTATGCCACTCCATGGCGCACAAGCTCGGCGCGTTCCACCATCTCCCCCACGGCGTGGCCAACGCCATGATGATAGCGGAGGTGCTGCGCTTTAACGCCGTTGAGGTTCCCCCCAAAATGGGAACTTTCCCACAGTACGATCACCCCAAAACCCTGAGCCGTTACGCTGAAATCGCGGACGCCCTTGGCCTCGGCGGCAAGGATGACGCGAAAAAGCTTGATAACCTTATCGCCGCCATTGAGAAACTCAAAGACACGATAGGCATCAAGAAGACCATTAAGGACTACGGCATCGACGAAAAGGATTTCCTCGACCGTTTGGACGCGATGAGCGAGCAGGCTTTTGACGACCAGTGCACCGGCGCCAATCCCCGCTACCCGCTGATCTCGGAAATCAAACAGATGTACCTCAACGCTTTCTACGGAAAGAAGGAGAAAGTCTAATGGCTGAATACAAATTGGAAAAAATAATCACTGTCCGTACCGCTAAAACGATCTACCGGGACGGCGACAAGGTTATTAAACTGATGGGCGAGGAATACTCCGCGCCGAACGTGTTGTCCGAGGCCCTGAACCTTGCCGCAGCAGGCGAAACGGGGTTGAAAGTTCCTAAACTGGTTGAGGTCACGAAAATAGACGGCAAGTGGGCTATTGTTTGGGAATATGTGGACGGTACGCCGCTTGACCGCCTTATGGAAAAAAACAAAGACAAGGCGCAGGAATACCTTGAACGCTTTGTGGACGTTCAGCTTAATATGCACAGCCACAGCGCAAGCTGGCTTCCGTCCCTTGCCGAAAAGATGGAGCGGAAGATCAAAGCCTCCGGCCTTGACTCCNCCTGCCGCTACGAGCTTTCGGGTAGGCTTGCCGGTATGCCGAAAAACGCCAATCTCTGTCATGGCGACTTTAATCCCAGCAATATCGTTATCACGGAAAATGACGAGGCGTACATAATCGACTGGTCCCACGCCGCTCAGGGCAACACTCTGGCCGACGCGGCGCATACCTACCTCCTGTTCTGGCTGGCGGGNAACATAAGCATGGCCGACAAGTACCTCGCGCTTTTTTGCGAAAAGAGCGATACACCCAAGCGGTTTGTGCAGAGATGGCTTCCCATTATTGCGGCATCGCGCCTGCCGGGCGCAAGGGCGGAAGAAAAAGAGTTCCTGTTGAATTGGACAAATGTGGTAGAATACGTATAATATAAAGGAGCGATAACATGAAAGTAACGGTTTGTATCGGCAGCGCCTGCCACGTGAAGGGCGCCGCGCAAATAGTGAATGAACTGCAATTCCTTATTGCCCAAAAAAACTGCGGCGATAAGGTTGAATTGGGCGGCGCGTTTTGCATGGGTAAATGCCAAACCGGCGTTTCGGTAACGGTAGACGACGCTTACCATTCTCTGAAGCCGGAAGATACCAAAACCTTTTTCGAGGAGCAAGTCGTAAAAAAACTGGCGTAAATATTGAAGGCACAATTTATACCTGCACCATCCGACAGCCGTAACGCTGTGCCGGATGGTATGGGTATGATATTTGATTATGTAATCCATAATTTCAAATAACAGGAAATAGCAATGAATGTATTCGTATATATTATAAACACACTTGCCGATTGGGAAATTGCCTATATTACGGCAGAAATCAACAGCGGAAGATACTTGAAGAAAAGTATTGAAAAACCTGAAATTGTAAAAGTCGGGAAAAATTCAGATTCAATAAAAACAATGGGTGGTATTGAAATTACTCCTGATATAACCGTAAAGGAAATTCAGGCGCAAAAGGGCGATTTGTTAATATTGCCCGGAGCAGATACCTGGCAGACCGAAAACCATGACGAAATATTAAATTTTCTGAAAAACAATATCGGCAAGAATATAACTATTGCCGCAATTTGCGGCGCAACAATCGCCTTGGCTTACAATGGCTTATTGAACGAAGTGAAACATACGAGTGAAAATTTGGATTTATTAAAAATGATGTGCCCAAATTATACGGGAGAAAAGAATTATTGCAATGTTCCCGCAGTAACAGACAATAATTTAATAACCGCTTCCGGTTTGGCACCATTGGAATTTACTTATGAAATATTAAAAAAAATAAATGTTATGGAAAAGAATACCGTTGATGCATGGTACAACTTTTTCAAAACAAGAGACGGTAAATATTATTTTGAATTAATGAATTCAATAAAATAGCGGTGTACGGGACAACGGCATATAACAGGATTGTAAACACTTCACAGCCTTGCGGCGGGTTGGGGGNTGGATGGATAAAATTATTGTCTGTATGGGAAGCTCCTGTTTCGGCAAGGGAAATCAGGCCGTTGCCGCAGCGGTTACACGCTTTATTGAGGAGCACAAACTTCAGGATAAAATTGAAGTGACAGGCAGCCTCTGCAGCGACCATTGCGCTGCCGGCCCCAATATAAAGATCAATGACAAACTCATTTCCGGCGTTTCGGAGCAAAGCATAGGCGCGCTTATTGTGCAGGAACTGGGGCTTGCGCTATGACCGCTTTTAACAGGAAAGCGCCGATACATACGGTACTTGAAGAGTGCCACGACTGTTACAAGTGCATTCGCAAGTGCCCGGTAAAGGCTATCAAAGTTGTAAAGGGGCAGGCGCATATAATGTACGACCGCTGTATCTGCTGCGGGCGCTGCGTAATTAATTGCCCCACCCACGCCAAGCGTTACCGCTGCGATGTTGAAAATGTAAAGCTGCTTATTGCCGGAGGCCGGAAGGTAGTAGCCTCCCTTGCCCCTTCTTTTGTTTCCGACTTGCCCGGCTGGAGCGTAGAAACAATTATCGCCGCCCTGAAAAAGCTCGGTTTTTCAGCAGTATCCGAGACAGCGCTGGGGGCGGATTTCCTTTCCGCGCAAATAGCGCGTGATCTGGCGCAGGGCGGGGACAAACCGCGCCTTATGATCTCTTCGGCCTGCCCCGCCATTGTAGGGTATATCAAGCTATACAAGCCGGCCCTCGCGCCGTTTGTATCTCCGCACGCGTCGCCGTTATTGACCCATGCCCGCTTCCTGCATTCCCATTACGGAAAGGAAACGGCGGTCGTGTTTATAGGGCCGTGTTTCGCCAAAAAACGCGAGGCTGACCTTTATGAGAACGACATTGATGCAGCGCTTACATTCTCTGAATTAGACGAATGGCTGCAAAAAGAAAACATAACGCCCGAAAGCGTTTCCGCTGCGCCGGATTGCGTGTTTGAGCCGCGCCGCAGCGCGAAAGGCGCGTTTTTCCCCATTGAAAACGGAGAGGTAACCGCTTTCAGCGCATATATGTCAAAAGCGGTATCAGGCGCGGCGGCAGCCGGGGAAAATTTAGATACCGTTTCCGCCTCCGGCATTCAGGCCGTACAGGAGCTGCTTGCGGGCTTTGCACCCGAATCCCTTGAAAGGCCCCTGTTTATAGAACTGCTGTCCTGCTCCGGCGGCTGCGTCAACGGCCCCGGTATGTCCGGCACAGTACCGGGAATTATCCGGAATACCCGTCTTAAAAATTATGCCGGCGCGGCGGACGATACTCTTGACGCCTCTACCCTTTCGCTCTCGCCGCCGGTTGAAGCGGATTACCCGCTCTGCGCTATGACCAATACCGTTTATTCGGAACAGGAAATTACCGAGGCGCTCCAATTAGTGGGCAAATCCAACATTGCCGACCGTCACAACTGCGCAAGCTGCGGTTATGAAACCTGCCGGGATTTAGCCGTTGCCCTGCTGAACGGCTGGGCCGAAAAATCAATGTGCGCTTCAAATATGCGCAAACTTGCCACTAAAACAACCAACGGCCTTATGAAGGCAACCCCGTCGGGAGCGGTAATTGTAAACAAGGCCCTTCAGGTTATAGACTGCAACGAACCCTTTGCCCGCCTTATGGGCGGAGACACAGAGACGCTGTTTGCCACAAGTCCCGGATTAGAAGGGGCGGACTTGACCAAAATCACCTCCATCGCGCCGTATTTTACCTCCGTCATAGAACCGGGCGGGCCCGATCAGATCCAGTGCGATGTAAGGGAAGGTAAAAAAATATTCCATATAAAAGTATTCGCTATTGACAAAGGCGAAACCGCAGCCGGTATAGTGGATGACATTACCGAACCGAGGGTGCGCATTGACAAGACTGTCGAACGGGCGCGGGAAATCATCAAAAAGAACGCCACCGTTACACAGCAAATAGCGTTTCTGTTAGGCGAAAACGCGGCGGAATCGGAAGCGATCCTCAATTCCATCATCGAATCGTACACTGTGGAGGAGGAGCAGGATGTCTGAAGCAGCGGCTTTTGCACATAATAATTCCACAGGGAGCTTTGCCGGGAGCGCCGCTAATGTAATGATGAAAAATACTTTCATTGAGGTGGAGTACTCCCAGCTGTGCAAACACAACCAGAATTCGCCGGGGGATATATTCATTACAGAAAAAAATCCCGGCGACGGCAGGGTGATCACCGCCCTTTCGGACGGGCTTGGCTCCGGGATAAAGGCAGGGGNGCTTGCCGGCCTCACCGCGACAATGGCGGTCAAATTCATTTCTTTCAACATTCCCATAAAACGGGCGTCCGAAATCATCATGAACACCTTGCCGGTGTGCAGCGACCGCGGAATCAGTTACGCGACATTTACCCTGATTGATATTTCCCCGAACGCGACGGTCAGGGTCATGGAGTACGACAACCCGCCCTGTATGCTTATACGGCATGAGACGGTTGTGGAGCTTGAAAAAGAAAAAACCGCTTTCCAGCGGCAGAACAAGACAACCGGGCCGAAAAACGACACATCGGTATTTTATTCCCGCTTTAGCGCCCAGCACGGCGACCGGCTGATTTTCTTTTCCGACGGGGTAAGCCAGGCGGGGATGGGCACAAAGGTACACCCCTTCGGCTGGACCGCAAACAAGGCGCGGGAATTTGCCCTTGAGCAAGTTTTGCGGAACCCGGATATCAGCGCCCGCGATCTTGCCCACTCCATCGTACAGCAGGCTTCTATAATAGATATCGGAAAACCAAAGGACGATATTTCCTGCGGCGTTGTGTATTTCCGCGAACCCAGAGATTTGCTGGTGCTTACAGGCCCCCCGGTACACCCGGAAAGCGATTCGGAGATTGCCGGCATATTTGCCTCCTTTCCCGGAAAAAAAGTGGTGTCAGGCGGAACCACGGCCAACATCATAAGCCGCGAAATGGGGAAAGAGGTCAAAGTCAATATGAAAAGTTACGATAACACCATCCCCCCCTGGTCCGAGATGGAAGGGGCTGATATGATTACGGAAGGAATTATAACTCTGGGGGCGGTTTCGGAGATGCTTGAACGGCACATAACGCTTGACAGTTACACAGCGCAACAAAACGCCGCGACCCGCATGATGAATATGTTTTTAGACAGCGACCGGATCACTTTCGTCGTGGGCACAAAAATAAACGAAGCCCACCAGGACCCTACCATGCCGGTAGAGCTTGAGATACGGCGCAACGTAATAAAGCGCATAGCGTCTTTACTTAAAGAAAAATACCGCAAAGAAATTCATATACGATATTTTTAGAAAGGTGAAACGATGAAGAAACACAAAGTTACAATATGCNCCGGCACCGCCTGTTTTGTTATGGGCGGCTCGGAGCTGCTGCTTTTGGAAGAGCAGCTTCCCGATGACCTTAAAGCAATTACGGAAATTGAGGGCTCGCCCTGCAACAGTATCTGTAAACGTTCCGAATACGGCGGCGCGCAGGCCGACCACGCGCCTTTCGCGCAGGTTGACGATGCGGTAATAGAACAGGCAAGCGTCCAAAAAATCATTGCTCACCTTAAAACGTTAGAGGCGTGATATATGCTTAACATGAACAATAACGCCCATCGGCTCAAAAGAGAAATACTGGCGCGTATCGCCAAGACTCAGCTTGAAGGTAAATTAGACGAAGGCATTGATAAGATACCGAAAGAGCTTGCCCCCCTTGGGAGTACATCGGTTCGCTGCTGTATATACCATGACCGGGAAATAATCCGCCAGCGGGTAATAGCCCAGTTGGGATGGAGCTTGGAAGAGTACGATGATGAAAAGCCCATCGCCGAATATGCGAAAGACGCTCTGGCGCGGGACAAGCCGACATGGCCCATACACACCGTAATCGACGAAGCCTGCAATGCCTGCGTGCGCTCCCATTTTATGGTAACAAACGCCTGTCAGGCCTGCCTTGCCCGCCCGTGCCTGACCAACTGCGGCAAAAAAGCGATTGAGATTAAAGACGGCAGGTCGCGTATTGACGAGAGCAAGTGCGTAAGCTGCGGTTTGTGCCTGCAAAACTGCCCCTACAAGGCGATAATCAAAATTCCGGTACCCTGTGAGGAAGCCTGCCCGGTAGGCGCTATCACCAAAAACGAAAACGGTAAAGAGCGCATTGATTACAACAAATGTATTTTCTGCGGCAACTGCATACGGGAGTGCCCATTTGGCGCGCTGGTAGACAAGAGCCAGCTGGTTGACGTGGTTAAGCACATTATGGCCGGCAAAACCGTTGTCGCCATGTACGCCCCCGCTGCCGCCGCCCAATTCCGTGTTGAGAGCGGCCAGCTTGAAGGGGCGCTGCTTGCCGCCGGCTTTTCCGGCGTGGTGGAAGTGGCGCTTGGCGCGGACATCACCGCCGACAGGGAAACTGAGGAATTCGGCGAGCGCGTGAAACAGGGCGAAAAGATGATGACTNCCTCCTGCTGCCCCGCCTATGTGCGGGCGGTGCGCCTCCACGTGCCGCAGCTTGCGGGCTGCATCTCCACCACCCATACCCCCATGCACTATGCCGCCGAAATCGCAAAAAAAGAGTACCCGGATTGCATTACGGTTTTTGTCGGCCCCTGCCTTGCCAAACGGCAGGAGGGCATGGACGACGCCCTCGTTGATTACGTCATTTCCATTGAGGAGACAGGTTCTCTGTTCATTGCCAGGGGCATTGATGTGGCAAAGGCGGCATCCGTTCCGGGGAAGAAACTCCCCACCGCCAGCGGAAGGAACTTCGCCAAATCAGGCGGCGTGGCAATGGCGGTAAAGGCGCGGCTCAAAGACCAGTCGCTGCTCAAAGAAGCGGTTATTGACGGTCTGGATAAAGCGGGCATGAAACGCCTCGCCGAGTTCGGCAAAATAAACGCCGGGGAACTCCCGCCCAAGGATGACACGCCGAATCTCATTGAGGTAATGTCTTGCCCGGGCGGCTGTATCGCCGGGCCATCGGTAGTTACCAATCCCAAAGTCGCCCTCATGCAGTTGGGGAAGTATGCGGAGAAAGGCGCTCCTGTTTCTTTGACATAACGCGGGGGCGGCCGGGAACGGCCGCCCCCGCTGTTTTTACGGCGGTATCAGCCCCCCAATCCCCCACCCGAACACTATGCTATTAACTTTTTAACTTTTTTATTTGACTTTCAGAAAAAAATATATTATTTTTGTGGACTGTCAAATTTAAACCGATACGCGTAAAGTCCCCCAAAACGCGTATAATGTGGTTGGGGAAAAGGAAAGTTTTTATGCCGTACAACATCGAAAAGATGCGGAACATCGGAATCAGCGCCCACATTGACTCGGGCAAGACCACCCTGTCGGAGCGTATTCTGTTTTTCAGCAACAAGATCCACGCGATCCACGAGGTCAAGGGCAAGGACGGCGTCGGGGCCACTATGGACTCAATGGAGCTTGAGCGCGAGCGCGGTATCACCATCGCCTCGGCGGCTACCAACGTTACGTGGCGCGAGCACGCGATCAACGTTATCGACACTCCGGGCCACGTCGACTTCACCATCGAGGTGGAGCGCGCCCTGCGCGTGCTTGACGGGGCGATACTCGTCCTCTGCTCGGTGGGCGGCGTGCAGTCGCAGTCCATTACGGTAGACAGGCAGCTCAAGCGCTACAAGGTCCCCCGGCTGGCGTTCGTGAACAAATGCGACCGCTCCGGCGCGAACCCCTACCGCGTCGCCCAGCAGCTGCGCGACAAGCTCGGCCACAACGCCGTGATGGTGCAGATACCCATTGGCCTCGAAGACAAGCTTGAGGGCATTGTTGACCTCGTCACCATGAAAGCCGTATATTTTGACGGCAAAAACGGCGAAATCATCCGCGAGACCGACATCCCGGCCAATTTGATGGATGAGGCGCAGAAAAAGCGCGATGAGATGCTCGACGCGGTCTCCATGTATTCAGATGAGCTTATGGAGAGCTGCCTTGAGGGGAACGTGAAAACCGAGCAGATCATGGACGCCATACGCAAGGGTACCCTGTCGCTTGACCTGACGCCGGTTTTCATGGGGTCGGCCTATAAAAATAAGGGCATACAGAAGCTGTTAGACGCCGTTGTGGACTACCTCCCCAACCCCAACGATGTAGAAAATCAGGCTCTGGACCTGAGCGACAACGAGACGCCTGTCTCCATAAAGTGCGAGGATGGCAAGCCGATGGTCGCGCTGGCGTTCAAGCTTGAGGACGGCCAGTACGGGCAGCTTACTTATATAAGGATATACCAGGGCGAGATCAAAAAGGGCATAGAGCTTACGAACACCCGCAGCGGCAAGCGGTTCAAGGTGGGCCGGCTTATACGTATGCACGCCTCGTCTATGGAAGATATAGACGGAGCGGGGCCGGGCGACATAGTTGCCCTGTTCGGAATTGACTGCGCGTCGGGCGACACGTTCACCGAAAAGGGGCTGAACTACGCCATGACGTCTATTTTCGTCCCGGAGCCGGTTATCTCCCTCGCCATAAAGCCCTCCGACAAGAAGTCTTCGGACAATATGTCGAAAGCGCTCAACCGGTTCACCAAGGAAGACCCTACTTTCCGGACGTTTGTGGACCCGGAGTCAAACGAGACTATCATCCGAGGGATGGGCGAGCTCCATTTGGACGTTTATATCGAGCGTATGCGCCGCGAGTACAAGGTGGAAATCGAGACCGGTATGCCGCAGGTCGCCTACCGCGAGACGGTTACCGTGGCCGCCAAGTTCGACTACACGCACAAGAAGCAGACGGGCGGCTCCGGCCAGTACGGGCGCGTCGCGGGCATCATGGAGCCCAATACCGAGGCCGATTACGAGTTTGTGGACAACATCAAGGGCGGCGTGATACCTATCGAGTACATCCCCTCCTGCGACAAGGGGTTCCGCGCGTGCCTCGGCAAGGGCAAGATCATCGGCTTCCCCATCGTTGGCGTCAAAATGACCATCGACGACGGGCAGTTCCATACGGTAGACTCCTCAGACATCGCGTTCCAGCAGGCCGCTATCGGGGCGTTCTGGCAGGCGTTTGAGAAGGCCAAACCGGAGATATTGGAGCCTATAATGAAGGTAGCGATCGAGACCCCGACCGAGTTTCAGGGCAGCGTTTTGGGCAGCGTGAACCAGCGCCGAGGCGTCATTATCGCCACCACGGAGGAGAACAACTTCTCGTCCGTTGAGGCCGAGGTGCCGTTGAGCGAGATGTTCGGCTACTCTACGGTGCTGCGCTCGCTCACGCAGGGCAAGGCGGAGTTCACCATGGAGTTCCTTAAGTACAGCAAGGTCCCGTCGAGCATAGCGGAGCAGTTGAAGAAGGCGCAGAAGGAAGAGAAGGAAAAAGAGGCTAAAAAGAAATAATTTTGCGCATTACCGCAAAATAAATCATATATTTATGCATAATAGGCGAGGATTTTTCCGTCTATAATCAAAAAAAGGATTTTACTATGATAACCGAAGAAATGGTATCGCGCAGCCCATTGCGGATATTGGAGAAATCCACCCAGGGCGGGGTCGGCAAGGGCAACATAGGCATAATTGCCGCTCGCAAGGGCGTGGGCAAGACCGCCTGTTTAGTGCACATCGCCACCGACCAGCTGCTGCAGGGCAAGAACATCATACACGTCTCTTTCGCGGCCAACACCGCGCACATCATTTCGTGGTACGACGACATCTACCATGAGATCGCGCGCCGGTTCAAGCTCTCCGGCAACACGGATATTTACGATCAGGTGACCCGCAACCGCGTAATAATGAACTTCAAGCAGGGCGGGGTCGCCATCACCAAAATCCTCAGCAGCCTCAAGACCATGATAAAGGAGGGGCACTTCGTCGCCGACGCGGTTATGGTAGACGGGTACGACTTTTCGAAGTCAAGCCAGGAGGAGTTTTCGGAGTTCAAGCAGTTCGCGCAGGACCTGCAGATATCGCTCTGGTTCAGCGCGACGACCCACCGCGACGACCCGTCTAAGGACGAAAAGGGTGTGCCGACGGTGCTGTCGCCGTACATGAACAACACCTCTATACTGATTTTGATGGTGCCTATGCAAGGCTACGTGCACCTCAACCTGGTCAAGGACCACGACATCTTCCCCTCCCCCGACAGCCTGCAGCTCAAGCTGGACCCGCAGGTTATGCTGATAGCCGAGGAAAAATAGGCGGTTTTTGGGGCGGCGATACCGAAAGTTGAGAGTTGGCGGGGGCGGCTAAAAGCCGCCCTTTTTATTTTTATTTGCAATTTAGGTTTCCGGATTCGTATTTTTATATATGGCGGCATTCAGGCTCCGCCGTAACCCAACAGGCGAAAGGACCGATACGGGTGAAACTGTTCCTCGTGTGCCTTACAATAATTTGCGCCGCCGCTGCGGTCACAGGCGACGGCGGCGACGGGCTGGCCCCCGCCGATGCCACCGTGGCTCCACGTATGCCATTCAAGGTGCAGCTCGCCCGCATAAACATATCATTTGACCGGGAAACAAGCAAGCACGACCAGGTCAAAATCTACTTCGACGAAACCGACGCCCACGCGGTCATAGCCCGCCGCGACGATATGCAGGTCGCCAGAAACGGGCAGACCACCGTCCACCGCGAACTGCCGCAGCAGGCCTATATGCTCTCCGACTTCGAGACCCGCACGATAGCTCAGGTAAACCGTACGCTCATAACCACCCTCGAAGAGTATGAAAACATCATCAAAACCAGAAACTGGGGCAGGGCGCTCTATCTTGATTCCTTCTTCCCGCGCTTTCTGCGCAGCTACCACGTGATGATATGCGCCGCCAAAGACTCCCCCGAAGCGCTCCCACGCGGCGCGCTCGTGCGCGACGAAGACTACGACGTCTCCCTCAACTCCCCCAAGTCCGACGCGCGGGTAACGATGTGGCAGACCGACAAAGACAGGATAATGAAGCTGCGCATATCGACGCAGGAGCTCATAATTCAGGCCAAAAAGTGGCAAAAGGACGAGCTGAACAACCTCAAGCGCAACCCGGAGCTATCATACAGCGGCGAGTTCGACCGCGCGTTTACGTCGTTTGTGCGAAATTATTTTGGATATATACCTTGATTAATACAAATTTACAATAGTTAATACCGGTTGATTTTATCGGAGAAATATATTATATTGTAATATAATACTTATCAACGCCATACCAAAACGAGGATAAATAAATGCGCAATATTATGTCTCTGCTGACAATCCTGTTCGTACTGCTCCTGACATCCGGTTGCGCCAACCCGCAGGCCAAATTGCAGGCGGCCAAGGCCGCCGAGAACTCCGGCGACCACCGCACCGCCGCCAACCTCTACGCCGCGCTCGCGCTCGAACTCTCTCCCGTCCTGCGGCTGCACGAGGCGCAGAAGGGCAAAATGCTCCCGCCGGCCACATGGATCGGCGAGGTGAATAAGTACACGGTCTGGCTCACAGACGCCGCACAACCGCGCGACAACGCCTTCCGCGAGGCGCTCGACGGCCTCACCCGCAGTTCGGAGCGCTACGAAGCCGACAACTCCGCCAATACCGCCACGCCGCGTACGCTCGATACCCTGAACGCATTCGCCCCGCAGTGGAACAGCGCCTTCAACCCGCCCACCTCCGGCCCTCCGGACGACTGGAACGCGGTGATAAGACGCGCCCACGAGCAAAATTTCTCGATACTGCGCTTCGCGTCGCCACAAAACTACGTCTACGACATAAACATCGTGAGCCGCAAAAACGCGCGCCGCGTCAACTTCACGCTGTACTCCGAAAGCCAGGTCTTCACCCCGCTGCCGCCGGGAGACTACTCCATAATCGTCAAAAGCACGGTCGAGTTCCAAAAGGGCAAATCGTGGTCCTCAGACTTCACGGTGTTCAACCTCACCATGACAGACACTCCGGCGTTAGTTACCATGGACATGAGGACGAGGGTTGCCAGGAGAGAATAATGGTACCGGGGCGGGTTGTCGAAGAGCAAAAAAACTACTACATCGTATCAACAGGGCAAAAGGATATCCGCTGCACACTAAAGGGGACGCTCCTCAAAAAAAGGAGCCGCATCTGCACGGGGGACGCGGTACAGGTGCAGGTAATAAACGACGACAGCAGCGAGGGCGTCATCTGCGAAATATCCCCACGCCAAAGTTTCCTCCCCCGCCCGCCGCTGGCCAATCTGGACCTGGTGGTATTCGTCAACTGCTTCAAGCACCCCCGGCTTGACACCGAGGCTATCGACCGGTTCCTATTCTCGTGCGCCTCCTACGGCGTAGATTCGGTTATCGTATTCAATAAAATGGACCTCCTTGATGAGGCGGAATTCAACGAACTTGAGGGCACCGAACGGTTCTACAAGAGCATCGGCTACAAAATCCTGCACACGTCTGTCCCCTCAGACCTGGGTATTGGCAAACTGCTTGACCTCTGCCGCGGCAAGACAAGCGCGTTTACCGGCCTCTCCGGCGTAGGCAAGTCGAGCCTGCTGTCGCGGATATTTCCGGGGATGGAGTTCAGGACGAGCGAAGTATCGGGCGCTCACGGGCGGGGGACGCACACGACCACGCACACAAAGCTCCTGACGTTAGACAAGGGGACATTTATAGCCGATACGCCCGGCTTCGCGTTCGTCGACGTGCCTACGGTCGGCGAGGAGACGGTCATCGCGCACTTCCCGGAAATTGAGGCGGCCACAGGGCAGTGCAGGTTCAACAACTGCATACACGACTCGGAACCGGGGTGCAGGGTGGCCGAACTGATTGACGCAGGTGAGATCGCACCGTGGCGGCACGAGCACTATCTTAAGATTTACAGGGAGATGGTAAAGCGGCGCAAAACATATTAGCCGGCATAAATATTTTAAAAAAAATTGCGCACTACGGGGGGCATTTATTATTTTTATCGCAGAAGCATTAGACTGTCCTGTTTATTGGCAGCCGAGGATATGATTATTGACATGGAATATCTCAAACCAGGATTCGCTTGCATTAAGCGGTCTATCTTGTATATACCATGCTTAAATATTATGCCAGTTTAAAAACCGGTTGCCGGCTGGTTATTGGGACGCCGGCAGTGCCGTGTCGCAGAGGCGGCCACCAAACGCCGCCACCCCCGTCTGCGCCCGCCTGTCGGCCTCCTTTTTGAGCGGTAAAGGGCGGCCCAGCGCGTTTTTTTACTGAACAGGCCCCTTTTGGCACCGAGGGTGGTAGCTGCGGTGCACCTGTTTCAGAAACTCCCGGTCAATGTGCGTGTATATCTCAGTAGTAACAATATTTGAGTGCCCCAGCATCTCCTGAACGGTCCTGATATCCGCCCCGCCCTCAAGCAAATGCGTGGCGAAAGAGTGGCGGAAAGTGTGCGGGGAAATCTCTTTTTGGATACCGGCAGCAGACGCGTACTGCTGTATCAGCTTCCAAATCCCCATCCGCGACAGCCCTTTGCCGCGAAAATTGAGGAACACCGTGCTGCCGGACGTGAGCCTGGCCACGTGTCCCCGCTCTTTTTCCAAATACTGGTTGATCCAATAGACCGCGCTGTCCCCGATGGGCACGATCCGCTCCTTTGACCCCTTGCCCAAAATCCGCACTAATCCGTCCGCCTCCAGAAGCTGCTCGAACGAGAACGCGCAAAGCTCGGAAACGCGCATCCCCGTGGCGTAAAGGGTTTCGATGATGGCCCGGTCGCGCACCCCGCTCTTTTTATTCAAATCTACTGCGGCGATAATCCCCTCAATCTCCTCAACAGACAGCACCGACGGGAGCGTTTTGGATGATTTCGGGCTTTCCAACAGTTCCGTAGGGTCGGTACCAATATATCCCTCAGAAGCGATAAAAGCGAAAAAACTCTTCATGGATGACACATTGCGCTGGATGGATGCCGCCGCGAACCCTATATCATAAAGCAATCTGACGTATGCGGAGAGGATATCGGGCGTAACCTTCTCCAGTTCGAGCGCGCCGTGCTGCCTGAGGTAGCCGGCGAGCCTTTGGATATCAAAGCGGTAGGATACGGCGGTGTTGTTGCTGAGCGTCTTTTCGAGTTGCAAATACGCCATATAGGAGTCTATGTACGGCATTTCGACCATTATTAATTATCCCTTTTAATGCATGGCTACAGGTGCGGGTTCGACCGCATCTCCCTCTCTACGGTCGTCCTGCCGCCGTGCCCGGGGCAGAGTATGGTTTCCGGCGGCAGCGTGAGTATTTTTTCGTTTATGCTGTGCATAAGCTGGCGGTAATCCCCGCCCGGCAAATCCGTCCTGCCCACCGAATTGGCGAAGATAGTATCGCCGCAGAAGCAGACATCCTCGAACAGAAAAGCGCAGCCGCCCTGCGTATGACCCGGCAAATGCAAAACCTTAAACTCGAACTCCCCCACCTTCATCGGCCCGTCCGAGAGGGGTTTTATATCCTTTGAATATGAAAAACTCTCGCCGAAGTATGCCGAGCCGTTGCGTGCCGGGTTGCCCAAAAGCTCCTTATCGCCGTCGTGGATGTAGACCTCGATCCCGGTTGCGCCAAACGCGTCCACGATCTCCTTAACCCCCATTATGTGATCAAAATGGCCGTGCGTAAGCAATATCGCCAGCGGGTTCAGCCTGTTCTCCCTCAGATACGCGATAACTTCGCCGCAGTCGTCGGCAGGGTCTATGACCAAGCAGCCGCCGATGCCGCCGGGTATGACGTATGTGTTTGTTTCAATCCGGCCCGTAACGATTTTTTTGTACTCCATATAAAACATCCTTTCAGGCAAAAAGCGGTTCGTTGAACTCACCCGCGAAAATTACTTCCGGCTCCAGATGTATCTCCGATTTTTCAAAAACGGTCTTCTGCACGTGCCGCATCACCCACCTTACATCCTCCGCTTTGGCGTTTCCGGTGTTTATGATGAAATTCGCGTGTTTCTCGGAAACCATCGCCCCGCCCATCCGAAAACCCTTCAGCCCTGCCGACTGTATAAGCGTACCGGCGTAATTCCCCGGCGGGCGTTTGAATACGCTGCCGCAGCTTGGGTAGTCGAGTGGCTGTTTTTCGCGGCGTTTCTTCAAAATGTCCTGCCTTGAAAGCATTACCTTAACGGCGTCGCCGCCGGCCTTAAAGTTAAATACCGCGCACAGAACAACGTGGCCGCAGTCTTTGAGCGCGCTGGTCCTGTAGCCGAACTTCAGGTCGTCGGCGAGGAGGGTGTCTTCCGTCATTTCCGGGACCCGCAGTATAAGCACGCTGTCGAGCGTATCCGCGATCTCGGTGTCAAACGCCCCGGCGTTCATCACCACCGCCCCTCCCACCGTGCCGGGTATTCCCGACAGGCCTTCTATCCCCGTGCACCCCCGCTCCGCCGCAGCCTCGGCCAGGGCGTCAAGCGGAAAGCCGCCGCTTACCGCCGCCATGGTGCCGTCCCACTTCATTGAGGAGAAATGGGCCGAGAGGTTGATTACAAGCCCGTCTATACCGCTGTCGCTTATGAGCAGATTGGAGCCGTTACCGAGGATAAACACCGGCAGGCCGCGCTCCTGCGCGAAACTGTATGCGTGTATGATATCATCCTCATTGTGCGGCTCAACGTAATGCTTCGCCGGGCCGCCTATGCGGTATGTGGTTTTGTCGGCGAGCTGAACATTCTCCAAAAACTTCAACATAAAAATCTCCGCGATAAAATTATCATTAAATCATCACGCGTCATCAGCCCGGTAAAGGCTGATCCGCTCCAACGACACCGCCGCGTACCTTGCCAGAAACCTTACCGCGCCGATATCGTCGGTCGTAAACGGGACTGTGTAGTTTTTAACATCTTCGGATGACGCCAGCACAGCCCACTTGTCCGTTTTTTTGTTGATTAGCTGCAAAACGCCCACCACCTCGTCCTCAACGTTTTTTAGCGGCATGGTGAGTATCGACCTGCACTCATACCCGGGGTGGCAAACGAAGCTTCTGTCCCTTTTGAACGGCGCGGCGGGCTGCACGCGCTCCATGTCGTCTATCTCCAAAAACTGCCCGGTAAACGCCGCGCACCCCACCAGCGTATCGGCGCCAATTTGCAAAACGGCCTGTTTCGCGGCGCCGTCTTTGAACGAATCGCTCTGGCAGAGCATGAAACGCAGGGTGTCGCAGTGGGAATTGTCAACCATTCTGTCTCTTATATAGATGCACCCGGCGTCGGCGCCGACGGTTTCGCGGCTTACCGTAAGTATCAGCTTGAGGAGGGCGCCGATCTCGTTTTCGCAGCAGAGGGCTATGCCGACGGCGGCGAGGCGGTCTTTCTGCTCGCGGTTGGTCGCCAGCTGCTTGAGGAGTGTTTCGCGCTTTCCGGTGACCGCGCGGTTGCGGTTGATAGCGAGCAGGATGCCAGCTGCCGACGCCTCAGTCATGGGCGACTGGAAAAGGCCGCAGAGCGGGAGGTCACGCACAAAGTGGGGCGGATTGCCGCCCTCAAACATCTGGAAAGCCGGCACATTCTCCAAAAAGTCTACAAAACGGCTTTCGAACGCATCGGCCATGGTCTCGCGGTCGCACGGCAGGTAGGATATGATCCCAGCCGGGCGATCGTCGCCAATGGGCAGGCCGCCGCCGTACTTGTGCGGCCCGGCGGCCAGCTCAAGGTTCCAGTGGCCGGCAAGCGTCATGACAAGCGCAGCGTCACCCTTGGGCATATTACCATATACGATGATTTTCTGTCCCATATCAATAATTCTCTGCTTTTCGGTTCACAGTTGACGGCATACATATAATATACATAAAAACACTCCATTATCCCAAAGAGATTCAATGTTTAACAAAAAAATACGCGCCTCCCCAAAATTCACCTCAGGCCCGGCGGCGGCGCGGCGGATAAAAAATTTTAAGTCAATACAACAATCTTATTGACCTTTTTAATGGCTATATGTATATTATAGATTCACTGCGGATCAGATATCAGCATATATTGCGGAAATTAACAAAAAAAGCATGCCGGCCTCCGCCCGGCGAGTGAAAGGATATTGTTTTGGCGCAAAATGACAGTGTTAAGGTGCTTAATGAAGTTGTCAGGGGGGGGGATTTGGCGCAAAATAAGGAGTGCCAGCGTTACAACGTAATCGCCGCCCTGTTCGTTTTTGTGGTATCCATGGGCGTCTACCTCGCCACCGTGGCCCCCACCGTCGCCTTCTGGGACTGCGGGGAGTACATCGGCGCGAGCCATTCGCTGGGCATCCCGCACCCGCCGGGGAACCCCCTCTTCGTGCTGATGATGCGGGTGGCGAGCATATTCTTCCCGTTTTTCGAAGACATCGGCTACAGGATGAACTTCGCCGTGGCGCTGTCGAGCGCGCTCACCGCCATGGTGCTGTATTTAGTGATCGTGGAGGCCGGCAAGCTCTTCATCGGCAAGCCCGACACCTTTCAGAAGAAGATCATGCTCAGCGTAGGCGGCATCGTGGGCGGGCTGTTCGCGGCCTTCGGGTACACGTTCTGGTTCAGCGCGGTCGAAACCTCCGTCTACAACCTCTCCATGCTCACCCTCGCCATCTGCACACTACTCATGCTGCGCTGGGCGAAAAGCCAGAAGCCCGACCGCGACAAACTGCTCATCCTCGTGGCGTTCCTCGGCTTCCTCGGCATCGGGCTGCACATGTACACCATGATCATCTTCCCGTCCGCCTTCCTCTTTATGATACTGTGGGACGAGAAGAAGCGCAAAGACTGGCGGCTCTGGTTCACGGGCATCACCATGGCCGCGATTATCTACAACCTTTCGGCGTTCCTGTGGCTCGGCCCCATAACGCTTGCCATAACATTGGTTATGTCGACCATACGCTCAAGCGGAACCAGGGGCGGCTGTTTCATCGCGATATCCATTATAGCCCTTATCATAATGTCGCAATTCGTACCTTCCGGGGCCAACTTTTTATCGTGGTTCTTCAGCCTCTCTCCCCTGCTTATCCTTATCTCGGTAATGCTTGTGGCGGTGATGATACTGGCGGCAATTGAGGAGACAAACCCTGTGCAAAAGGCCCAATGGCAGCTCTGTTTCTTTTTCGCGCTCTTCGCCATCATCGGCTACTCCGTGCACCTGTTCATCCCCATCCGCTCCGCGCTTGAGCCGATGATCAACGAGAACCATCCGTCGACCCTGCAGGCGTTCATCGGGTTTCTGGAGCGCAAGCAGTACGGCTCCGAGAGCATGGTCTCGCGCATGTTCTGGCGGCGCGGGAACTGGTCCAACCAGTTCGGCATAGAGGGACATATGGGTTTCGGCGGGTTCCACCTGACCCAGTTTTTCCGTTTTGACACGGCCGACACGCAGGAGTCCTTATTCAAGGCCGGATTCCTCCCCGGTATAAGCAAGCTTTTTATCTACCTCGTCCCCACGGCGTTCATGCTCTACGGCTGGTTCTATATGTGGAAGAAGAAAGCGCCGGCGGCAGTGTTCCTCATCACGCTCACGCTGGTGACGACCATCGGCATGGTGTTCTACATGAACTTCGCCGATGGCAACCGCCCCGAAAAGTTCGACTACCAGCAGTGGATGCGCATGGGCCAGCCCGGCCCGGAGCCTACCGTCCACCGCGAGGTCAGGGTGCGGGACTACTTCTTCACGGCGGGCTTCATGTACTTCGGTATGTGGATAGGCATGGCGGCGTGCTGCCTGCTCCACGCGCTGTTCAACTCCAAAGACTCGATGGTAAGGAAGATCGCGCCCGTCATGGCGGTGCTGCTCGCTGTCACGCCGGTTATCCCCGCCGTGAAAAACTTCAACCTAAGCACCCGCGCCGGCGACTGGGTGGCCTACGACTACGCCTACAACCTGCTCAACAGCTGCGAGCCGAACGGCATAATATTCACCAACGGCGACAACGACACGTTCCCGCTCTGGGCGCTGCAGGAAGCGTACGGCGTCCGCAACGACGTCCGCGTCGTCAATTTGAGCCTTGTAAATACCGACTGGTACATAAAGCAGCTGAAAAAGCTCGAACCGCAGGTCCCCATATCCTATTCCGAGGAGGAAATTGAGCGGCTGCAACCGCAGATCAACCCGTTCCAGGAGCCGCGCCTGCACACGTTGCGCCGCGCGAACCTCACGTTCGTGCTGCCCGGCATTCAGGAGCAGCGGGTACTGCGCGTACAGGACATGATGGTCCTCAATATCGTAGACGCGACGGCGTGGAGCAAGCCGATATATTTCGCGATGACGGTCTCAGATGACAACCTGATGGGCCTTGCCCCGTTCCTGCGCGCGGAGGGGTTAGTATACAGACTGATGCCGGAGCGCGTAACCGGCGACAACCACTACAACATTGAGCGCATGATAGAGATGATTGACTCCGTCTACCTGATGCGCGGCATAGGCAAGGCGCAGTTCAACGATACGTCGCGCCGCCTGCTCACCAACTATCTGCAGCTCGCGCTCGACCTGCGCCGCCCAATGGAGAGGCTCCGCCGGGACAAAGACCCGCGGCACAGGGAGTATTTGGAAATCGCGGCCAAATTCATGGATAACTGCGTCGAACTGATGCCGTGGGACTGGCGTATGCGCGCGGTACGCCACGAGCTCTTCATGGACAACGATATGTACCGGGAGGCAAAACAGGCGATGGAACAGGCCATTGCTAAAGACCCCGACAACGCTGCGCGCTACCGGGATATGCTGGCGCAGGCGAATAACGCGCTTGACAGGGTAAAGCCGGCGGAACAGGAGCAAACACCGGAGCTAACACCGGATCAAGAGCAGGATTCGCTGAAACTGTTGCTGGAACATCAGCAGGAACAAGAGGCGGACCTTGACAGGAAGCTGGAAGGGGGTGGAAGCTAATTATGGAAAAAACATACATTACACGCTCCGGCTACGAAAAACTCGTAGCCGACCTTGAACATTTGCAGACGGTAAAACGCCGCGAGATAGCGGAACAGCTCGCGCAGGCCAGAGCGCACGGCGACTTGAAGGAGAACGCCGAATACGACGCGGCCAAGCACTCTCAGGCGATGAACGAGACGCGCATACGCGAACTGCAGGAGAAGATCGCGTCGGCGGAGATCGTGAACACCGACAATGTCGCTACCGACAAAGTAATTTTCGGGACTAAGGTAACGCTTTGGGATTTCAAGTACGAGGAAGAGATTGTGTACGAAATAACAGGTTCCGAAGAGGCGGACCCCATTGCCGGTAAAATATCGGTAAACTCGCCGGTTGCTACGGCGCTGCTTGGTCATATTGTGGGCGATCAGGTAGACGTGAAAACGCCGGGCGGGATGGTGAAATACGAGATTAGGAACATCGCGCGGTAAAAGCTGTTCGGCATGGCAACAAACGGGCGCGGGCTTTAATCCGCGCCTTTTATGAACAGGTTGCAAGATGAGATCGGGGGAGTAAGTTCTTATTATGAAGACGATTTTTATCGTTGACGACAACACCACCAACCAGATGACGGCGAAAACCGCACTGGACGGTGTATACAGAACCTTTGCCCTGCCATCTGCGGCGAAGATGTTTTCGCTTGCCGAAAAGATAACGCCCGACCTGATCCTTTTGGACGTAGAGATGCCTGAAATGGACGGTTTTGAGGCGATATCGATTTTGAAATCGGACGCCAAACTGAGGTTCATACCCGTTATCTTTCTGACGGCAAAGCACGACGCGGCGGCAGAGATACGCGGGTTTGAGATGGGGGCGCTCGATTTTATATACAAGCCGTTCTCACCCCCCGTGCTGATAAAGCGGTTAGAGTCGCACATCGAAACCGATAACCTTATAAAACAGAGCCTGCGCTCCGTACGGGCCATACACAACGCGACTATAAGCGTTATAGCAAACATGGTAGAGTGCCGCGACAAGATTACTGGCGGGCACATAGAGCGCACGCAGAAATATCTGGAGATACTGCTCAAAGAGCTGGTACAGGCCAATATCTATGCCGACACGATACTGAAGTGGGATATGTCCATACTGCTGCCGTCGGCACAGCTGCACGATGTAGGCAAGATCACTATAAGCGACATAATACTCAACAAGCCCGGCAAGCTCACCGACGATGAGTTCGCGCTCATAAAAACCCACTGCTCCGAGGGCGAGCGCGTTATAGACGAGATCATGACCAGAACCAACGACAACGGTTTTCTGCTCCACGCCAGGCGGTTCGCGGGCCACCACCACGAAAAATGGAACGGCACGGGGTACCCCAGAGGGCTTAGAGGCGACGATATCCCGCTTGAGGGGAGAATAATGGCTGTCGCGGACGTATACGACGCGCTGGTATCGGAGCGCCCGTACAAAAAACCATTTACCCACGAAGAGGCGGTGGAGATAATAAAGAAAGACACAGGCACACACTTTGATCCAAAAATCGCTGAAGCTTTTATGAACGCCGCCGAAAATTTTGAAGCGGAATCAACTGCCATTAGCGGTAAACGTAACAATAAACAATCAGGAGGCAATTAAAATGGTGAAAATCTACTCGGCATTTACAAAAGAGATAGACAATCCCGAAAGCGCGGCGCGGGAAATAATGGAGCAGCTGAAGCCGGCTGAAAACGCTATGAAAAACTGCATCGGGATCATCCATTTCTACCACGAGTACGCGGAAACCGGAGCGCTTAAGGCCGTTACCGACGCCCTGCCGTTTGAGACGGTCGGGTGTGTGTCCTCCTACATAGGTATGCACGAACAGCACGGCGACATCGCGCTCTCTGTAACCATGATCACCGGCGACGACATGAGTTTCGACGTACGTACCGTAGACAACGCTGCCTCAAAGTCGCGCGAACAGATTATCGGCGAGGTAACGCGTATTTGCAGCGGCTTTCTCGCTTCCGGAAAACCCAAGGTGGTCATACCGCTTATCTCGCTGATGCAGAATTTCAGCGGCGACGATCTGGTGGAGACGGCAAACGCGCAGCCGGAATTTATACCCATGTTCGGAACGGTAACTTTCAATATGGACAAGATAACAAGCCCGCACTACGTTTGGGGCAAAGGGAAACTGTCCACAGATATGCACGTATTCGTAGCGCTCTACGGCCCTTTTGAGCCGAATTTCCGCATTACCTCGTCGTTCGCTTTTGACGAGACTTTCACCGACGCAGTTGAGATCACCGAGGCGGACGGTGCCATCTTAAAAACGGTGAACGGCATAGCCGTTTTGGAATACCTGAAAAAACTGGGTATGGTTACAAACGACAATGTAGTCACGGGCACATACGGCATATGGATTATCCCCGCGATCTTGACGTACCCCGACGGCACCAGAGTAGTCCGCGCTTTTCCGGGAGNAGTTGAGGGTACCGGGTACATACAATCTACCGGCACAATGAAGGCGGGAGCCAAAATAAAATTCGCGCATTTGGACGGCGACAAAACGCTGGCGAGCGCGGCAAAGCTGTTCAATGAAATAACCGGAGACAACGAAAACAATGTTCTCGCGTACAGTTGCGTGGCGCGCGCGTGGTCTTTGGGCTCAAAATACTCAGCGGAAGCGCAGAAAATCTCGGAGTGCTCGGAAAATTACCGGGATAAAAACAGCGCGCCGTTAAACTACTGCGTGGCCTATTCCGGCGGCGAGATCTGCCCTATTAAGGATAAGGACGGAAAATTCGTAAACGCCATGCACAATTACACGCTCGCATCCTGCTCATTCGGTTAAAGGAGGTCAAAAGCCTATGGAACAAGCCGCAGACCCTAAGGAACCGGCAGCTGAGATCGCGAAGCTGACAGAGGAAAACGGCAGATTAAAGTCGGAGCTGCGCACGGCCAAAAGAGAGATAACCAGAAACAGTACAACAATTATCGCGCTGGAAAACAACTTTAACGTCAAAATGAATATGCTCCGCGCCCTCGCCGCCGAAAGCGAGAAGCACAAGCGCTTCCTCACCCACATGATGAGGAACAGCGTGGATTTCCTTATGCTTCTGGACGACAAACTGAACGTGGTATACTGCTCAGACCTTTTCATGCAAAAAATAGGCGTGGAATACTTCAATGATATAGAGGGCAAACATGTTTATGAGGTGTACCGTATGTTCGCCGACGGCGACCTGTTTACCCTCATAACCGGCGGAATAGAGATCGCGCTGGACCTGCGCAACGTCTTTGTTCTCGATGTACTCGCCAGTTTTCAGGGCAGCAGCGAACAGCGCTGTTACCGCACCACCAACACACCCATGCTTGACAACGGGGAACTGCACGGGTTCTCCGTAATATGGTGCGACATAACCGACGTAATGAACGACAAAAATGAGGCCGAACGCGCGAACATGAGCAAGAGCCGCTTCCTCGCCACTATGTCGCACGAAATACGCACGCCTCTAAACGCCATAATCGGCATCACGCAGATACAGCAGCAAAAAGAGGACCTGCCCGACGATTACTCGGTGGCGCTTGATTTGATATACGACTCCGGCAACAACCTGCTCGGCCTCATCAACGACATTCTGGATATGTCGAAGATAGAAACGGGCAAACTGGAACTGCACCCCATAAATTACGACGTGCCAAGCCTCATAAACGACACGGTACAGCTCAATGTAATACGTATAGGCTCCAAACATATCAAATTCAAGCTTGACATAGAGGAAAACCTGCCGTCACGGCTTTACGGAGACGAACTGCGGCTCAAGCAGATTCTGAATAATCTGCTCTCAAACGCCATCAAGTACACCAAAGAGGGGCAGGTCAAATTCTCTATAAGCCACCGGACAGACGGAGAGGACGTATTTTTGCGCTTTGCTGTTGAGGATACCGGGCAGGGTATGAAACCCGAAGACAAAGAGCGCGTGTTCTCGGAGTACCTGCGCTTCAACACCGCCGACAACCGCATGACCGAGGGCACGGGCCTCGGCTTAAGCATAGCCAAAAAGCTCATAGAGATGATGGACGGCAAAATAAACGTTGAGAGCGAATACGGCAAGGGCAGCACATTCACAGTAACGGTAAAGCAAAAAGCCGTAAATTGCCAGCCTATAGGCGCCGAAACCTCCGAACGCCTACGCGCCTTTACCTATACCAACGACAGCAGAAAAGAACGGCGGAAAATAGTCCGCGAGATTATGCCGTACGGAAAAGTTTTGGTTGTGGACGACGTGAAAACCAACCTCTTCGTGGCAATAGGCCTGCTCTCGCCATACAAACTGCAAATAGAAACAGCCGTAAGCGGATTTGAAGCCATAGACAAGGTAAACGAGGGCAAAACTTTCGACATCATATTCATGGACCACATGATGCCGGAAATGGACGGCATGGAAACCACCAAAAAACTGCGCGATCAGGGCTACACCGGCATAATAGTAGCGCTGACAGCCAACGCGCTGGTCGGCAACGACGAAATGTTTATGCAAAACGGCTTCGACGGTTTTATCTCAAAACCAATCAACATCCGTCAATTGAGCACAATCCTTAACACGTTTATACGCGACCGGCACCCGGAAGAGGCGCAAAAATATAAGTATAAAGGGAATGAGGCGGCGCAGGCGGAAACAACGGAGCAGGCTGCCGAAATCAACCCGAAACTTCTCAAAATATTTAAGGGCGACGCGGAGAGCGCAATCATTACGCTGCGGGAAACAGCGGCAAGCGGCGCGCTGAAGATGTTCATCACCACCGCGCACGCCATGAAATCCGCGCTGGCAAATGTCAACGAAAATTCACTCTCGCTAAAAGCGGCTGAACTCGAAAAAGCGGGTACCGACGGGAATACCGGCTACATCAACGCCAACACGGAAATCTTTTTGGACGCGCTTGGAGCGCTGATAAAGAAAATCACGCCGCCCGAAGAGGCCGCTGATACCGGCGCCGCGGATATACAGGAGGATACGGAGTATCTCCACGAACAGTTTAAGGTTATAAAAACCGCCTGCGAGAACTACGACGACGCAACGGTATACGCAGCCATCGACAAACTGCTTGAGAGAGCGTGGCGGCCTAAAACATCCGCACTTATAAGCGAGCTCCGCGACATGATGTTTCTGTTCAGCGACTTCGACGGCCTTGCGGAGCGCATTGGGGCGATCCTTACTTAACGACTACCTCGTAAACAAGCGTTCGCCCCTTGTCAAACGCAAATACGCCCAGCGTACCCTTTTTCTTCTTAACAGACATCTTTTTGCCGCGCTTGCCGTCAATCTCTAACGAGAACACCTCCACCTTCTTGCCGGCGGCCTTTTTGAAAGTGATCTTACCCCTTATAACCTGCACAAGCACGTCACCCGCGCCCGCATTCTCCAAAAGATGCCTGGCGGGGTCGTAAACCTGCCCTTTCATCTTCGCGGGGCCGGCGGCAATAACATAGAAACGCTTTGACGACGCCAAATCATTCCCGTCGGCAGAAACGGCAAAAACCGACGCGTGCCTGTTTGATATTTTGACGGATACCGCCTGCAAATCGAACTCCGTCCCGCCGATAAACCCGCTCGCCCCCTGCACGCGCGGAGCGTCTACCGTCATGTAACCGGCATTGCTGTTGATAGATAACTCACCGGTCTCCGAGCGGATCACGCCGGTGTTCCTGTCATAAAAGCCCGCGTATTTTTGGATATCCCCCGCCGGCTTACCGTCAAAGCTCTTCGCTACCCTGGTAATGAAGGGCAAGTGATAATTTTCATCAAGCATCTCCGAATAATTGGGGATATTCAGCAGCTGTTCCTCATTAATCCCCTCAACAACAAGCCCCGGCGCAGCCTTAACATCACCGCGCAAAAACAGCGGCGCGGCCATGACCCACTGCGCCACATCCTCCGGCTGTATAGACAGCTTGTAATTGAGTATCCGATCAACGCCAAGATGCTGCAAATTAAAATCAAACTGCAAAACGCCGTCCCACCCCTGCAGCGCGCCATACGCGGCTACAAGCGGCACACCCTCAAGCACGTACTCATTGGGATAGCAGTGGTTCCACTCCGTAATTACAAAAGGCTTTCCGTCAACACGGTAATAGGATTTACGGTGAACGATGTTCGCTTTGGGGTTCCTGAACTGCGAGCGGTTGTGGAACGGCGCTTCGAGTATCCTGTCCCAATCATGCCCTATCTTCCAAACCTGCGGGTGGTCCCAGTACTCGTTTGAGCAGATGATATCAAGCTCGGCGTTATTCTTCAGCATCGCGAGCAGCGGCAGCGGCATATTGCTCCCCGCGAGCGGGTACTTAACCCCGGCACCGCGTATGTGGTCACTCATATCCTTAAAATAGCCGGCCTCCACGCTCGACAAAAATTTTATCGACTCGCGGACATCGCCGTCGGCCTTGAGGCTTAAACGGGGTATATCGTCCTGATAGCGCAGACCGAAAACCGCAAGCCTCCTGTAATCAGGCCCGGATTCCAGTTCCACCGCCCCCGGCTCCACCTCCGAGGCCTCGTACTTAGCGAACTCCCACAACACCGATTCTACGGTGGCCGGGTCTACCGGCAGCGAATCCGCCAATGACGCGTTGACCGGCAGCAAAGCCGCAGCCAATTCCGCCTGTTCTGCCGTGTCCAAACTTGAATAAGCGGACTCCAACCACAACCCCTCAAGTTCCTCGCGGTAGGGCGGCGTGAGGATGTCTCCGCCGAACGCGCTGAATATAGTGGACTCGTTGATGAACGCCGACGCGGCAATAGCCGGCTCGTCCTTATAAGCTGTCCCTGTAAATTGATTGACGTGATTCAATAAATTCTCGTTGAACTCCTTTTGCAGCTCAATGATCTTCTTTGAGAAGAATCCAACCTGCTTGCCGCCGAGGTCAGGGGGGCGGTTTTCTATCCCGTCCGCCTCGGTAAAATCCCTGTGCACCAGCAGATCAAGGAATACGTATATCCCCCTCTCCTTACATTTTGATATAAGGTAATCAAGCTGCCGCATAGACTCCTTTGAAAACGCCCGCGTCCCCGGAGCGTTGCCGAAAATGTTCGGCGTTGTCCACGGGGCGTCCATGTGGTGCAGGCGCAGCATATTTACGCCCATCTTCGCGAGGCGCGACACGGCGGAGTCTATCTGCGCGTCAGGCGCGAAACAGTCCATAGCCGTCAAATTCGTCCCCCAAAACCGCGCGGGCGTGCCGTTCTCAAAAACCAACTTACCGTCCTTTACCTTAAGGAACCCGTGCTTGCCAGCCGGCGCGTCCAAAAGCCCCGACCAGTCTACATAGTGGCTGCCCGTTACCCCCGGCTTCGCCTTGAGCTTGTACCACTCACCCCCATCCATGACCCCCGAAAGCCGCCCCGCCTTCAAAAGGTTGCCGGCGCGGTTGCGGACGGTCAGCACGATATCGTCAAAATGCGCGGTGCCGGTGGCGTTGCCCAGCGCGCATTGGACGACCACGATCTTCGCGGCGTCCGACACGTTGTAGTCGCGGCTGTAGTGAACCCACTCGGTAGTCCCCTCGGCCTGCCCGGCAACGGGGGGATAACCGCCAACGAGCCGGCCCTGCCCATCCTTAAACTCGATTGATATCCGCGCCTTTTCCCACGCCTCCCGGCCCGAAACGACGTTATCGGTCATTATCCACCCCGACACCGTAACCCGCGCCGCACCGTCGGGCAGCACCACGGCCTGATCCGCGCCGCTCCACTTGGGCTCGGCGTTGGTAACCCCCAGCCCGGCCTTGCCGCTGCGGAACACGCTGTCCGCCTCCGCGCCCCAAAGGTTCCAGCCCTTACCCCCCGCCTCAAAAGAGGGATCGGCAAGGAGGTTCCCCACGCTGTCTACAGGGGCCGCCGCGAGGCAAACACCCGCAAAAATCAATACTGTCCACAAAAAATTTATAGTGATGCGCATGATGATGCACCCTTCCCATTGTGTACCGGATTCCACTTATTATAAAAATATATCACAGCGCCCCGCGCAATTTATATATTTATCTATAAGTACCTATTTACCGAATTATCAACACCGAAAATCAACGGAAACGGAGGAGAAGGTAGCAGTTATGAACATTATCCTGATCGGTTTCGCCTCCAGCGGCAAAACCACAGCAGCCGGCGCCATCTGCAGCCGTACCGGACGCCTGCACATCGACCTCGACCGCACCATCGAGGGGCGCTACGAGCGCAAGTACGGACGGCGCGCCTCGGTCCGCGAAATCTTCACCGACACGGGTATGGAAGGGTGGTCCGAACTCGAAAACGACGCACTGCGCTCGCTCTCGAATATGCGCAACTCGGTCCTGTCGACAGGCGGGCGCACGCCGCTCAACGAGGAGAACAGGGTAATCCTGAAATCCTTAGGTACCATAGTCTACCTCAAATGCGAGGTGGGCGCCGTTTTGCAGAGAATGAAACGCAAGGGGATCCCGGCGTCAATCGGGACTACCCCCGAAGAGGTGGAGGCGGAGTGGACCGTGCGCGACCCCATATACGCGGCGCTGGCGGACATGGTGATAGAAAACGAGAAACTGACGCCAGCTGATACGGCGAGGGCGATATTGGAAAGAATGCCGATGCCAACATAACGGCAACGGCCGGCGGGAAATATAGCGGTATTGATTTTACGGTGACGGCCGGAAGATAATCATCGCACGATAATGAGACGCGGTGGCGGTATAAAATTATGAGGGAACGGATGATATGTCAAGCACATTCGGGAATTACCTGCGCGTAACTACATTCGGCGAATCGCACGGGACATCTGTGGGCGCGGTCCTTGACGGGTTCCCGGCCAATATCCGGTTGACGGAAGACGACATCCAGACCCAGCTCAACCGCCGCCGGCCAGGGCAAAGCGGCATCACCACGCCGCGCAGCGAAGCGGACACCGTCAAAATCCTCTCCGGAGTCGATAACGGGCTGACACTGGGGACGCCCATCGCGTTCGCCGTCAACAATAAGGATCAACGGCCCGGCGACTATTCGCCGTCAGCCGCAATCCCCCGCCCCTCCCACGCCGATTACGCCTATACAATGAAGTACGGCATCAGCGCGTCAAGCGGCGGCGGGCGCGCGAGCGCAAGGGAAACGGTCGGGCGCGTTGCCGCGGGCGCGGCGGCGGAGATATTTCTGCGCGAGCGATTCGGGGTAGACATAATCGCGTTCGTATCATCCGTCGGCAGCATCACCGCGCCGGTGATTGATGATTTCGGCGGATTGACACGCGGCATCGTCGACAAAAACCCGGTACGGTGCCCTGATGAAAAAAGCGCGGCGGAGATGGAACGGCTGATTAAGGACATCAAGTCAGAAGGCGACTCAACAGGCGGGGTGATAACCTGCGTATGCCGCGACGTCCCCGCCGGATGGGGCGAACCGGTATTCGGCAAACTTGAGGCGCTGCTGGCGCAGGCAATGATGTCTATCCCCGCGGCAAGAGGATTCGAAATCGGGTCGGGATTTGCCGCCGCATCAATGCGCGGGTCGGAACATAACGACCTGTTCATCGCGAAAAACGGGGGTATCGGCACGAAAACAAACCGCAGCGGCGGCATACAGGGCGGCATATCAAACGGCGAGACGATATACTTCCGAGTGGCGTTCAAACCTACGGCGACTATCGGGCGGGAGCAGGAAACGGCTGATTATCAGGGCAATATGGCAACATTAAAACCGGCAGGCCGGCACGATCCCTGCGTAGTCCCCAGAGCCGTGCCCGTTGTGGAATCTATGGCGGCGCTTGTGCTTGGGGATATGGCGCTGTCTCAGGCGAGGCTGATTGCCCCGCAGTAGGCCAGACCGCTACTGTATGCAGCGCACCGAATTGCCGTCACTCTTATTATCGGCTATTAATATGTCACCCTGATACATTCTCCCCAGCGGGACGTTGTACGCCTCCTCCTCATCATCATCATCCACGGAACTCCACCAGTAGGTAATTTCTCCTGCAGACCGGTATTGCTCATCGCTGTAGTAGCCGCCCGGCACGGCCGAAAAGCCGTAATCGTCCGTAGCTGCTTTATAGCCTTTCCAGCCGATTTTTGATTTAAGCTTTTCACCCGGTATACCGCTGCTGCTGCCATCAAACCCAACTAATTCAGCCAAATCACCGGGAGTGACAAATTCAATCAACGCAGTCCAATCCGCGTTATCGGGCAGGCGCCNCCCCGCAGGGCACGCCTTCATCGCGGCGTCCCAATTATACAGCCGCCCGTACTTCAGGCAGTTATCACCGTCATCATCGTAACACCACGAGTTGTCCACTTTAACGTTAAGATTCTCGGCCATCCACGTCTGCTCGCCTATTTTTACGGTACGGTAGGTTTGCCCCTCATAATCAAACGATCCGTAATCTATGCCGGAGTTGAACTGCTCGCCGGCAGACCACGGTGCAGCATCCGTCAGCCGGTCCTCTATCCTGTCCAGTCTATCCGTCACATACAGCCAAAACAACCCGCCGATGCCGGCGAAAAACACGCCGGTCGCGACCAGGAGCAGGATTATCGTAATTACGGTGTCTTTCACTTTTTCAGTCATAAAATAAATATACATTATTAATATTATACGTAGGGACTTTTTTTATTATTTTTTATTTTGGGGATTATACATTTAATTACGCTCAGGCGGGGATTTCAGATTTTGCGGCGATGCGCTATTGCACGCGGCGCACCGTTCTACTCCGAAAAATGCACCGCCCGGTAGACCCATACATCCGCGTTTTTCCAGTCGTCCCTGCCCATTCCGGCTTTCATTGACAGGTGTTCGAGGAACATCAGCTTGTTGGGGAGCTGCTCCCAGACCTGCGGGAGGAATGTGGACTGGCGGGGGCCGAATTTCAGGATTACGCCGTGCTCGAAGGGTATAAGCTTTGACAGCAGGTCGTCAGGCGAGCTGCACTCCAGCGGGGCGGGCGGGGTAAGCACGGACACTTCTATCCCGATACCGCCAAGCTCCGCCGCCTTGACTTGAGGGAACCGCGGATCGTGGAACGCCGCGTTTACCGCGTTTTCGGCTATTGACAGGTACAGCGGCCTTACCGGCTCGATATTGCCGATGCACCCCCGCAATTGCCCAAACGCTTTAAGCGTTACGAAGCAGCCGCAATACTCCCCCAACCTCGGCGATTCGGGCGGCGGCAGTGCCTCGGCATCCTTGCCGCTTACGGCGCGCTCTAATGTCTTTCGCGCCAGTTCGAGCATATATTTCATCTCCTGCGGGGTAAAATCTTCGGCATTATCCATTTATACCTCCACTTTTATTGAACGCTACAGCCGCGTAGCCAACCACCCTCTTTGAATCGCAGTGCTGCGGGGATGTCTCAAACGATGTCCGCGCGTCAAGCAGCTCCGGGACCAGCCCCCCATCTGCGGCGATGTGCATTACAACGCGCATAGCGGTTTCACCGCAGCCGTCCATGAAACCGTCGGTATCGCCGGAGAGTATCGTCAGCACCGTCGCGTCGTCCGCCTCACGCGCCCGCGTCTGGTCAAAAAAGTGGGAGAGGTCGCTTGAGGCTATTATCACCGCCGTATCATCCAAAAACGGCAGCAGCATCTCCGCCGCGTCCGCCGGCTCAACTTTACCGGTAAGAATGGGCACTATCGCGAAATCACCGAGCAGCGCCTGCAAAAACGGGATGTGCACCTCAAGGCAGTGCTCCCTGTCGTCAACGCCGTACTCGCAGCCGCAGAGCGGGTGTTTTAATAACCGATCGGCAATATCGCGGTTGACCTTAACCCTGCCCAACGGCGTCTCGTAGTAGTCGGCATCGGTAACGTGCATGCCTTCGAACAATTTGTGGTGCGACGGGCCTATGAGGAAGACCGTTTTCGTACCGCGCGGTATGCGGGCGTAAACCTTTGCAGCTACCGGCGCGGAGAACACGTAGCCGGCGTGCGGGGCTATCATCACGCTTACGGTCTGCGCCGACGCGTCGGTCTTTTCGGCGTTGAGGTAGTTGTCTACGTCAATCCGTAAATTTCTCGGCGACGACGGGTAGAACTGCCCCGCCACCGCTGCTTTTCTTACTTTTTCGTTAACTGCCATTTTTACCTCGCGTCAAAAAAACGTTTGCTTGTGCCGCCGGGGCCCACCAACAGCTTGACTTTCCGCCGGCATTTCGGGCACGCGCCCTCGTAGGCGTCCCCCGCCTTGTTCTTGTAGATGCGGCAGTAGATATTGCAGCACGTAAAGTTTATGCCCACAAACGGCCTCGGCGTGCCGGGGGCACGCGCCCCGCTGTTATCAGCGCTGTTATTCATACAGGCCATTCTCCTTTATATAGCCGAGTACGGCGTCCGGCATCAAAAACCTGCACGAGTGGCCGCCCTTCAGGTAATCCCGCAGCATGGTTGAGCTCGACCCCCACTCCGGGCCGGGAAACTCCCTTATATCCGCAGATGCCAGCGCATCGGTGCGCACAGATTCGTAGCCTGGGCGCCGCGCCACGCAGAGCGTTACCCTGCCGATGATCTCTTCGAACGAACGCCACTTGTGCATCACCGGCAAATTATCAGTGCCGATTATGAAATAAAATTTCCCGGCCCCGTATACGCCGCTCAACTCCTTCAGCGTGTCGATGGTGTAAGAGTACCCGCCCCGGCTGATCTCGCCCTCCCAGATGCCGCATCCGTCAACGCCGTCAAGCGCGAGTTTCAGCATATTGAGGCGGTGCGCGGGCGACGCGGCTACCGACGTTTTGTGCGGCGGCGCGCCGCTGGGTATAAAGAGCACCTCGTCTAACCCAAAACTCTCCCGCGCCAACAACGCGACAGACAGATGCCCGAAATGGACCGGGTCGAAAATGCCGCCGAGTATGCCGATTCGCCTGTCTGCCATATGTTATCCCAATTCCGCCCTGCCCTACCCCTTAAGGCTCTGCCATACAGCCTCAATCCGCAGTCGCAGCCCCTCCTCAAACAGCGACGCCTCCAGCGCCTCCATAACCTCCTGCGCGTCCTGCGTGCGGCCCAGAAGCACGAGCATCTCAGCCATCCCCACTATAGCCTCCGGCGCGTACCTTGACTCCGGGTATTGCGCCAGAACTGTCCTGTAGTATATGAGCGCGGCCTCGTGCTCCCTCTGCTTGCGGTAAAAATCCGCGTTGTTGAACTCCTTCTGCGCGAGCTTGTTTAAAGCCGAAACGAAGAGGGCCCGCGCGCTGTCGGCGTACACCCCAGCTGGGTAGGCGTCTATGTAGTCGTTGAACAGGCGCATCGCCTCCTTAGTCTCCGTCTGGTCGCGGAACGACGGCAGCGACTGTATGTAGCGCATATGGGCGATCCTGAAGTACGCCTCCTCGGCAAACGCCGAGCGCGGGAACTCGCGGTAGAGCCTCTCGAACTCGTGGCGCGCGTCGTCGTACTGCTTCTGCCGCAAATGGGCCACGGCGGACCAGTAGTAGACGGCATCCATAACCGGGCTGCCGCCGCACTGGTACTCTATGTCCGCAAGTATGCGCACCGCACCGCTGAAAGCCCGGCGCTCCACGTCCCGCTTGGCGGTTTCAAGCCGCTCTTCGCAATTATACAGCCCGGCCTTTATGAGCTTCTTTGAAGACGGGCCGGAACAGGACAGGGCAAAAACCGCCGCGAAAACGGTAAAAACGAGCATTTTTCTCATATTCATGCGACTCCGTATTTCCTAAGTGGGTGCGGATGTACATATCTATATAAATACAAATATATATTACGGGGGCCGTGTAATGCAAATAAAGCCAGAAACACCTTGCGCCGTCACCCGGCAAAACATATTTTGGGGTCTTACCATCAATTTTCACCTGCTCCGCAAACTCCTGCGCCACATCTTTTGAAAACGACGTGCTCGTATACGCGTCAAGTCGTTTAATTGTGCCGACATCCCAATCTCTAAAATGCTCGGCTGCATCACCCCTAAATACTATGACATCATCTTTAAGCTCAAACCTACTCATCGCCGAATCCACCGGCGCGGACGCCCCCACCGCACTAGTTAATCGCGCCTTACGGGCGCACGTCCTGCGAACACCTCAGCGAGAACAGGTAGCTCTTGCGGTAGTTGAGCCTGTACACGCCCTCGCTGCTGTAGTACATGTACCGGTACCAGGCGCTGTTAGCATCGTACTCCGTGGCGCTCCACCAGTAGCCGAGGTAGCCGGCATCGACAAAACTGCCACATGAGAAGCCGAGGCCGCCCGGCAGGGCATAAAATCCGTAATCGTCCGTTGCGGCTTTATAGCCCTTACCTGTAAACCACCCTGTCTTCGACTTCAATTTCGTTCCTGCCGTTTTTTCTCCACCCACAAAATCCGTCAACACCGTCCACTCCGCATCACTCGGCAAATGCCACCCCGCAGGACAAGCCTTCATAGCGTCATCCCAGTCGTAAAGCCGTCCGTATTTCTGACAGTTACTTTCTTTGTTAGCGTAACAGACGGAACTACCGGTCTCATAATTGAGATTCTCCGCCATCCACGTCTGATCCCCAATCTTCACCGTCCGGTACGTCTTCCCATCCCGCGTATCGGTAAACGTCCCGCTAATGACATGGGGCGCTGCCGCCGCTGTCTGTACGGTATCAACAATTTGGACGGTACCATCCGCCGCAACATCCTTACGCACCATCGTCTTACCGCACCCAGTTGCGATTACCGCGAGGGCGAGGAGTATTTGGAGGCGGATTTTCATTTTTTGCGTCATTCCTGTAATATACATTATGTTTGGGGTTTAGACTCTTCACTTCGTAAGGATTCCTGTCTTTTTTGTAAAAAAACGCGGTTTGGAGTTGACTTTTTTAGGGGGATTTGTTATTTTTAATGGAGAACAGGACTTTTTTACCATTCCGGACGGCGTGATTGAGATTCATGATCTTAAAGCGGTGCTGAAATAATGCGATACCTGATTGAAGTTCCCGCTGTATAAAAAGTTTGGGCTTGAACTGATTTTCAACGATTAGCGGGGCGATAATCCACGGGAGTGTAAAACCTTTTCGACTGCCACATCCCGAAAAAAAGTAAAAAAATGTTTGGTGATATGGTAAAAAATATGTATATTTATACATATATGACATTTGAATGGGATGTAAATAAGAACCGTGAAAACATCAAAAAACACGGCGTTTCGTTCGAAACCGCCCAAAAGGCGTTTTGCGACAAAAAACGTATAATCGCCGGGGATGAGAAGCATTCAATGGAGGAAGGGCGCTTTTTTTGCATAGGTAATGATGGATCAGGCATATTAACCGTAAGGTTTACCATAAGAAACGGGGCTATACGCATCATTGGTGCGGGCTATTGGAGGGAAGGGAAGAAGAAGTATGAACAAAAATAAGGCAGAATACACGGCGGCGCCCCCAAGGGTGTCGAAAGCGCTTGAGGAGGCGGTAATCATTGAAGATTTCCTGCCGCCGCCCGAAGAACTGGTTTTTAAGAGGCCTAAGGTGAAAATAACAATGGCGATGAACAGCGGTACCATCGACATTCTTAAGACTTACGCCAAAAAACACAATGTTAAATATCAGACCATGATAAACGAAATTGTGGACAGGTATGCCCAACGGTACAAGAAAACACTAACGGCAAAATAGGGCGCTCCCCGCCGGCCATCAGGGCGGTCGTCAGAGCGGCCGCCCCATATTTTACGCAAACTTTACACGTTCCTCATATTTCGCTAACACAGGTGTTGTAATTTTAGTATGTGGCGGATATTATTTTTACTGTTTGGGGTATATCTAAATTTATGAACATTTCAAAGGCAGGCACAATCCCGAATATGGTAGCAATTATCGACATCGGCTCCAATACCATCCGCCTCTCCGTATACGAGATAAGCGCGGATGGGGACATCCGCCAGACTTTTAAGCTTAAGGACGTTGTAGGGCTGGCTGGGCACATCGACAAAAACAACCTCCTCACGCAGGACGGAATCAGGGAGACCTGCGCGTCTCTGAGCAAGTTCCGCGAGGCTCTTTTGGGGATGGACATCTCCGAGACGCACGTATTCGCCACCGCGTCGCTGCGCAACATACTCAATACCGGGCAGGTCGTGGAGGCCGTCAAGCGCAAGACGGGGTACGACGCGACCATCATCTCCGGCGAGGAAGAGGCGATCTGCGACTTCATGGGGGCGACCAACCGTACGCCCATGATCGACGGGCTTTTGGTCGACATTGGCGGGGGCAGCACGGAACTTGTGCTCTGCAAAAACGGTAAGTTAGAGCAGGCGGCGTCGGTCGCCATCGGGTCGCTGAATATGTTCTCGCGGCATGTGGCGCGGGTGCTCCCCTCCCGCACGCAGGCCGAGCGGATACGCGCGGAGGCGGCGGAGAAGCTTACGGCGGCTTTCAAGTGCAAGCCCATCAGCGCGATATGCGGCGTAGGCGGGACCATGCGGGCGCTCTACAAGCTCAACAACTCCGTATTCGACGAGCCGCCGGAGAACCGTATCGTGAGCGCCAAAAACGCGAAAAAGCTTTTGGGCCTCATAGAGACCGATACGCACATGATGATCGGCAAAATCCTCAACATCTGCCCTGAGCGCATCCATACCATCACGCCGGGGTTCATCATCCTCAGCGCGATAATAAAGAGGTACGGGTGCAAGACGATAATCGTAAGCGAGTCGGGGGNGCGTGAGGGGTATCTGATACGGAATGTTTTGCACAGGGATATGGGAAAAACCGGCACGCCGGTTACCCTCGAAATCCACGGCGGCAGGGGAAAAAATGGCGGCTGATCTTATTTATTGAATACACGGTTAAATATTATACAAATCCTTTACAAAGGGATATTTTAATGGGTACCGCAAAGGAACTGTTAAGCTACACCCAGAACCGCGAGCTCTCGTGGCTCAAGTTCAACGAGCGCGTATTGGAGGAGGCGCAGGACGCCAGCGTGCCGATCCTTGAGCGGCAGAAGTTCATCTCAATCTTCTCCAACAACCTCGACGAGTTCTTCATGGTGCGCGTAGGCAGCCTGCTTGACCTGTCCATAGAGCACAACACCGCCATAGACAACAAGTCGGGCCTTACGCCCAGCGGGCAGCTCGAAAAGGTGTACGAGGCGGTGCGCCCGCTCTACTACAAGCGCGACGCGGTGTACGCTGAGGTAGAGGCCGAGCTGCGGCAGCGCGGCATATCTTCGCTTGACATGGCGGAACTGCAGCCAGAAGAAAAAAAGTACGTAAAGAACTATTTTAAGCTTGAGGTCCTGCCGGTGGTATCGCCGCAGATCGTAGGCCCGCGCCACCCGTTCCCGCACCTGTCAACAAAGGCCGTGCACGTAGCCGCCATGCTGCAGCGCAAGAGCAGNGCCATGACAGGCATTGTCGCGCTGCCCGACACGCTGCCGGGGGTAATATTCCTGCCGGGAGACGACATCAGGTACATTACGCTCGACAAGGTCATACTCGAATACGTAGACACGCTCTTTGAGATGTACGAGATAGCCGAGAAGAACGTGCTGTGCGTTACGCGCAACGCCGACATAAACTACGAGGAGGAGGGCGGCGAGGAGATAGAGGGCGACTTCCGCTTTGTTATGAAGAAGCTGCTCAAAAAGCGCCGGCGCCTCTCAGCCGTGCGCCTCGAAATGATGAACCAGCCCGGCCCCGCCTTCGAAAAGATCTTCTGCGACAGGCTGCAGGTCGGGCAGCGCGAGCTGTTCGTTACCAAAACGCCCATGAAGCTCAGCCACCTCTCGCTCGTCAACAGCAAGCTGCCGCCGGAAACCAAGCAGTCGATGTCTTACCCCGTGTTCACGCCGCGCGTATCCGTAGATATCCCCAAAACAGAGAGCATGATGAAGCAGATACGCAGGCAGGACCTGCTGCTGATGTACCCGTTCGAGAGCATGGAGCCGTTTTTGAGATTGGTGAAGGAGGCCGCGCACGACCCCGCTGTTGTCTCCATAAAAATAAGCATCTACCGCGTGGCCCAGAAGGCGCGGCTGATCGAATNCCTCTGCGCCGCCGCTGAAAACGGTAAAGACGTCACGGTGCTGATAGAGCTGCGCGCGCGGTTTGACGAGCAGAACAACATCAACTGGTCGGAGCGTTTGGAAGAGGCCGGGTGCCGGCTGATATTCGGGTTCGACGGGATCAAGGTGCACGCGAAACTCTGCCTCATCACCCGCAAGGACCGCGGCGAGATACAGTACTTCACACAGGTAGGCACGGGCAACTTCAACGAGGTTACCGCAGAGTTCTACACCGACCTCTCACTTATAACCGCCGACCCCAAGATCGGCGCGGAGGCCAACCACGTCTTCCGCAATATGGCAATCGCCAACCTCTACGACACCTACGACCACCTGCTTGTGGCGCCGAGCAACCTCAAGAGCACGGTGCTGGCCAGCATAGACGAGCAGATGGCGCTGGGCGCGGAGGGGCGGGNGGTAATGAAGCTCAACTCGCTGACCGACATAGACGTCATAAAAAAGCTCTCGGAAGCCTCGTGCGCCGGGGTGAAGATCGACCTGATAATAAGGGGCATATGCTGCATAGTGCCCAAACTGCCGGGCGCTACGGAAAACATATCGGTAACGAGCGTGGTTGGCCGCTACCTCGAACACTCGCGCGTTTACAGCTTCGGCACCGGGGCGTCCCAGAAGATGTACATAGCCTCCGCAGACATGATGACGAGAAACACGATGAAGCGCGTGGAGATCGCCGGCCCGATATTCGACGAGCAGGCTAAGACGCGCATAAACAACATGATAGACCTGGTCCTGCGAGACAACGTAAAGGCCCGCCGCCTGCGCAGCGACGGGTTCTACGAAAAAATAGAGGATGCCGGCGAACCGGTAGACAGCCAGGAAACGCTAATGCGCCGCGCAGGCGAGCGCATGGAATGCGCAAAAATACAGGAAACGGCAGCCGTCGAGAAAAAGATCAAAAACGGCATAGTTAAATCAACCATGAAAAACTGGCTGATACGGATGATTGACAAAATCTGAAAAAATCACTCTACCATCTCAAAATGCACTACCTCGTTTATGTTTCTGCCGGAGGCGTTCGAGTGCGTTACCTGAAATGTCGCCTGCGACCTGAGGAGCATTTTCCTTTGCAGGTCCAGCTCGGCGAATCCGCGGCCCGACCCTTGCAGAGGGTGCCTGAGATGCTGTTCCCGGCTCCCGGAGGTATCATCGGATACTGCCACGCGGTACGAGAACTCCCAGCTTATAGCGGCTACGGGGATGCCCGCGTTCGTTTTGTACAGGCTGTCTAAGGTATAGAGCTGGTACAGCAGGCCGTCCGCCTCGCCTTGGGGGACAGCAATAGGGAACCGCTGCTCACGCTCCCACGACGCCCCCACCACCATCTCGGCGTTGGGCATTGCCGGTATCACCCGCGCGGGGCTGCGCATTATGTCCCAACCGCCGGAGAGGACGCCCGGAAGGCCGTTCGTGTCGCTGAGTGTCACCCCGCTTTCGGAGACCGATATCTCCAAGGCGGCCAGCCTGCGCTCCACCTCGCCCCGCTCCGCCTCCGGCATAAACGGCGCTATCAGGTGCACGTCGGTGAGGCCGGCCCGCAGCGGGCCCGAACTCTGCTCGCCCGGCAGGCCCTTCAGGTACGCCCGCAGCGACCCCGAAAAGAACTCCGCCGAGTCCTGCGGCGTCCCGTCTATGGCCACCGCCAGCTGGTACCTCCAATCCGCGGCATTGGAGAAATCGATCTCTATGCGCGCGCTCTCCTTATGGCCGCACCCGGCAAACCCCAAAGCCAGCACGGAGAACAGAATAGCGGCATTAATAATCCTTGGCATCAAATTGCGCCTCCTTGATAAAAAGTAACCCACCACCGGTGGAAATCCCCCGCTGATAAAATTTTACCCGCTACTATAGAATATAATTAATTTTTCCGATAAGTATATAATAGTTGTGCCATTATATATTTTTATGTTGGCGCCAAACCGGGAATAATATGAAGAAAAACGCGAAAAACACTCTCGTATGGGCTATAATCGCCCTGATAGCCCTGACTGCGGCGGCCTCCGCCGAGGTCCGCGTAAGCGGCGTCATTGACCGTGAGACGCGCTGGAAGGCCGAGGACGGGCCGTTCATCATAGAGAGCGACCTCCTCATCGTGAGGCGGGTGAACCTCACCATAGCCCCCGGAACGCGGATCATCATCAAAAACGCCGACAACGGGAAGGGCCACCCGGACCAGTTCGACCGGGCCGACTCCTCCCTCATCTCCATACGCGTGCTGGGCTCAATAACCAGCATCGGGCGGCGTAACAACCCCATCACATTCGAGGCGGAGACATCGGGATTGGTGGGCTACAACTGGCGCGGGATAATTTTAGACGGCGCCGACGCCGAAAACTCCGAAATCGCGTTCACCGAGATCACCGGCGCCACGACTGGAATCACCCTCCAGAACACAAACATCCTCATACGTAACAACGCGATCGAAAACTGCAACATAGGCATACACGCCATGAACGGCGGGGCGCCGCGCATCTTCAACAACATGATAACAACCTGCTTCACCGCAGGGATAAAGGTGGAAAAGTCCAACCCGCAGATACTCAACAACATCATCGCCTTCAACAACAATCTGGGGCTGTGGTGCGACAACTCGTCCAAAATAACATTCAAGTACAACTGCGTATTCGGCAACACCGACAACAACTTCCTCAACTGCGACCCGGAACTCGGCCGGTTGACACGCGCCGTAAGGGGAAAAGACTCGACCGACATCCACGGCAACATCATCTCCGACCCGGTCTTCATAGGGTCGGCAGCCGAGGCGAAAGCGATAGAGATAGATATCAGCCTGCAGACGGATTCGTCGAGGGTTAGAAATACACGGCTGCTGAGTATCCCCAACCTGCAGTTCAGCTCGCCGCGACCGCCCATGGAAGCCACAATCATCGGCAGCGAGAACAGGCAGCTGTCCAAAAAATACTCACCATGCGTAGAAGCCGGCGATCCGGGCGGTACGTTCAAAAACGCCAACGGTTCGAGAAATACAATAGGGCCGTCGGGCGGGCCCGATTTTATGGCGCGGTAGGAATGGTAATTTTTCGCTATAGGCATGGGTGCGGAGTGGGGCGGAGGCGACATCACGGCTGTCGTGCAGTCGTCTCCGCCCCACTCCGTGCCCATGCCGCTGATTGATACATGGCAAATGATAATTTGTTGTATACCCGGCCTGGGCACAGGGTGCCGTCCGACGACTGCACGACCAGCGTGATGTCGCCGGACGGCACCCTGCACCCATGCCTATAGCGTGTACACCAAATGTAAATTTGGCGGCCTGATCCGTAAATATCAATGGATATAGCTGATTCCAACAGTAAACTGATTCAAACGCCTGCCGGGCGCGCGGTCAAAGCCGGCCAAGCCTAAAATTGCCCTCGCGTCAAGAGCGACCCTCTCGTTCAAATACCAGCCCGCGCCCATAACAACGCCAAAATCCACAGGCATACGCCGGGCAAGCACAGCGCCGGGCTCGCGGTTCGTGGAATTCGGCTCGTCGCTCCACGTCAGCCATGTGTAAAGAGGAACCCCCGGCTGTACGCCGATGAGCGCGTGCAGAGGAAGCGCGCCGTACGGCCTCCACTCCAGCAGCACGGGGATAGAAAGCGCTATCTCCCCCACCGCGGCGTAGCGGGTACTGAGCGGACGCCTGACAAGCACGGCCGGAGCGATATTGAGCGCCATAACATCCTCCGTCAACACAAAAAAGATTATGCCGCCGGCCTCAAAACCGGAACCGTGAATCACCTCGTTGCCGTAGGTAGTGTACGAGAGCGTCTCTCCGTCAAAACTGTAAACCCGCGCGCGTACACCGGTTACCGAGGAGTTGTTGTAGGCGACACGGCGTCCGAATTTCAGCAGGCCCTCGAAGGGAGACGGGGCCGGCTCGTCAACGGCATAAGCGGGTGGCGTACCGGCTAATGTTGACATCTCAACAACTATGGCGGATGTACCGGGTGATACTGAGGTATCAACTACTATAGCGGATGTGCCGGCTGATATTGAGGTATCGATAACTATGTCAGGCGTATCAATTACTGATATTGAGATATCAATGAGTGCAGCGCATGTATTGACCGGCAGCGGCAGAGCATTGTCACCGGCATAACCATCTACACCCGGTATCAACACAATCCAAACGATAAACGGCATTAATATCTTTTTCATCGCCATCACCTCAAAACCGCCGTTGATACCTTCTTGCTCCGCTTTCCGCGCTCCCCCACCTCCACGACATATTTACCAGCGGGAATTCTTCTCAACGACAACTTTGCCGCGCCGGCGACATCATACCCGGCGACAACCCTTCCCCTCATGTCAATAATCCTAATCCTGATCACGCTTCCCGGCTGTGCGCTCACATGCATCGTCCTGCCGGCAACTCTTACGCGCGGGCCATCGGCAACCGATGCCCGCCCCTGCCTTGGGCCGTTTATCATCCCAAAATCATCCGCCGGCGGAAACTCCCGCAGCCACGGATAGCCCCTGCCGCTATTGATACTCCAAACGTTCTCAAAATCCCATCCCGCGTAAGTACCCGCAAACGTCATCTCCGACGACGTCTTGCCATTCCCAAGCGCCGACGCTTTCCGCCCGCTGCTCTCGATATCCCAAAAGCAAGCGGCAACTCGTCCCCCACCCGCGCCAAGCGTACCCGCAAGGCCGCCGGCGTTCAACCCTGTCCCCTCTACGTTCCCGCGTGAATAGCTTTGTATCAACGCCGCCCCGCCCGACACCTCGCCCACAAGTCCGCCCGCCACAACCCTTCCGGTTACGCTCCCCGCGTTGTAACTGTGCTGCGCGGCTCCGCCATCGTACCTGCCGGCCAGACCGCCGGCGTAGCGATCCACGCTTACGCTTCCGGTAAAGCGATTCTGCGCCATAAATACCCCCGCAGCGGCGCCAACCAGCCCACCGGCGTTCAATTCCCCCCCGTCAACTATGGCCGACGACCGCGAGCGGGTGATCAATGTCACTCTGGCGTTTCCCACAAGCCCGCCTGTATACGACTTGCCGCGCACAACCCCTTCCGTTTCGCAGCTGTCAATCACGCTGTTCACGCTCTCGCCCACGAGCAGGCCCACGCTACCCCGGCCGGCTACTATCTCCGCCTCCAAACGTACCCCGCTTATCCGCGCTCCGTCTATGTAGCCGAACAGGCCCACGTCGTCCCATTCCGGGCGGTTCATGTTGAACCCGTGTATCCTGTAGCCGTTCCCCCTGAATACGCCCCTGAACGGCGCGGTGCGGGCGCCTATCGGCGAAAAGCCGCTGCTAACCGACATATCTATGTCGCGGGCCAACTCGTAGATGCCGTCTAACGGATACCTGCCGGAGCGTCCTATCACAAGCAGGTCATCATAGTTAAACAGGCGTATAGGCTCTCGATTGACTTCCACAAAAAACGCCGTTACCGCAAGATCGCCTGCCGCGTCATCCGTACGCACAATGGCGGAAACGCCGTCACTCCATATATAAAAGCGGTACCCCTCGTCCGGCACAGCGGCTACCGCCGGCCCCCTCGCGCCGCCCGCGACCGCCAGCTCGCCGGAGTAATCCGCCAAGCCGGACACGCCGCTAACCCTTATGCTGCCGCCGATCCCCGCGGTATACGAAAAAATACGGGCCGGCGCTAATTCCCCGCCGTCAAGCGCGAATACCGCCGTCAGCGACATATCCAAAAACGCCGTATCCTCGCGAACCGGATGAACCACCCCGTCACTCCACCGAACAAAGCGGTACCCATCCCAGGGCAGCGCCTCAACCGAGAAAGCAGCGGTCCCGTACATCAGCTTTCTCTCGTAGGCGTACAGATCAACAATAACGCCGCCCGCGCCCATATCCAAAACGCGAAGCCGCCCGCGCTCCTCACTGTCAACCGAGTAAGAGAGAGCGTGTGTGTACAGGGGGATATCAACAAGCTGTGGGGGATGAACGCCATCAACAATACTCCAAACGCCCCCAAAGTCCCACCCCGCATACGTACTTGACAAAAACATTTCAGCGGATGTTTTTCCCGCCCCGCCGGCCGATGATGACCGGCCCGACGCGCCGATATCCCAATAGGAGCCGCGAATCTCCGCAGCCCTCACGTAGGCGCTGTCGCCCTGCGTTATCCCCCGCTCGTTCCACGCCGCGGAGGCCGCGAAATCCCTGCCGATCAACCCGCCTATTGCCCCCCGGCCGCCTTTGCCGGACACGCGGCCAAACGCAAAACTCTCGCTTACGGCCCCGCCAAAGATATGCCCCACCAACCCGCCAACATTATTCGACCCGCTTACCGCGCCGCCGGCGAAACTCTGTGATATCTCGCCCGTACCCGCGCCGTCGGCCACCATAAAACCAACAAGCCCGCCTGCGTTTTCCCGCCCATCAACATCCGCCATGGAGTAAGACTTGAAAATCATCCCGCCGTTCACCCCAACCAGCCCGCCGGCGTTGCTCTGCGCCCTGCCGGCAAAAACCGCGCCGGTACCATAGCAGCCCGTTATCCACCCGTTGTTGGTCCCCGCCAGCGTGCCCACTGCAAAGTGCCCTATGACCGTATCGACAACAACACCTACGTTAGCCACCAACCCGCCGTACCCCACAACCCCAAACAAGCCGGTATGCCCGCTTTTTGGCCGGTTGATGTATAAGTTTTTCACCACAAAAGTCTCCCCGCCCCGCCCGTAAAACTTCCCGACGAACGGCTCCTCAAACGTCCCTATCGGCTCAAACGGACGCACACGGCTGTCGGAAGCGTTGATGTCGCTGACAAGCTCATAATTGCCGTCAACAGGAAACGACGGATCCCTGCCGATCCTGCGGAGGTCGTCGAACGTGGAAATCCGGACAGCAGGCTGGGCTGCCACCGATGCTATCAGTATCGCGGTGATAATTAACGTTAGTTTGCAGAGTATCTTGTTTGACATTTTTGATATAATATACATTATGGCCATTGCCCGACAGGGATTTATCATGCTCATATCAGCTCAAATTTGATAGAAAACGGTATCCACACCGACACCGCCTGGTCACCACGCATCGCCGGCTCGAACCGCAGCGTCATGAGAAACTCCCTTGCGATATCGGCGGAGTCGTAGCCTATGTCCTCAAGTATCTCTATCTGTCTGATGATCCCGTCGGACCCGATAAGTATCCGCGCCTTGACGACACCCTCAACACGGTTCTGGAGCATCTCCTTGGAATACTGAGGCTTCAGGTTGCGAAAGCCGGCCTGGAGGCGCGGGCGCTTCGTTATCGCCGCCTCGGTTGGCGCAGGCCGCTGCGGGGCCGGGTTGGCTACAGGCTTGCCCTTAAAATCATCGGCCTTAGCCGTCAGCGTGTCGTAGTCCTTGTCTAACGTATTGCCGACCTTGCCCACAAGCGCGTCTTCCGATTCCCCGCCAACGCCAAGGCCCTGCGAAAAGACTTTTTTCAACCCGTAGACCTGCCTCACCTGCCGCTCCCGCACGGGTTCCGACGGCGTCTCCTCAACCTTTACCTGCTTAGTGAGGTCGATGGGAATATCCTCAAGCTTCTTCTGCGGAGGGGGCTTGGGCTTAGGCTCCTCCCGCTTGACAA